>CAKTDK010000042.1 GCA_934541205.1 uncultured Eubacteriales bacterium | reverse complement strand
CCGTACGGGTCACCACTCGAAAACAAGCTGCGGATCGTTCGCTTCCGTGTAAACACGAAAGCTCATTCCCTTCGCTGTTTTCTCGTTTCAAGATTCAAACACGTCGTTGGTTTGAATCTTGAGAAAAAGGACTTGACAAGAATAAGTCTTTCGATTACAATTTAGTTTGTTGCTGCGAAAGCGGTTACAATAGTTGGTGTTGATTAGGGCGAGGGTCCACCCGTTCCCATTCCGAACACGGAAGTTAAGCTCGCTTCTGCCGAAAATACTTGTCTGGCGACGGACTGGAAAAATAGGTAACGCCAACACGAACAAGGGTCTGGTCCGACCGGACCGGACCCTGATTTGCCTCCTTAGCTCAGTCGGTAGAGCATGCGGCTGTTAACCGCAGGGTCGTTGGTTCGAGTCCAACAGGTGGCGCCATAAGCGGCTTGCCGCTACAAAACGGCAGGCCGCTTTTCTTCTAATATCGTGTGAACGGTTACGGGCCTTTAGCTCAGTTGGTCAGAGCAGCCGGCTCATAACCGGTCGGTCCACGGTTCGAGCCCGTGAAGGCCCACCACATAGGGGTATAGCTCAGCAGGTAGAGCAGCGGTCTCCAAAACCGCGTGCCGAGGGTTCGATTCCTTCTGCCCCTGCCAAACATAGAATTCCGCAAGCCTTTGATAATCAATGGTTTGCGGATTTTTTATTGTTTTTAAATAATTATTTATTCTTAATTTTTTCTTGAAAAATCATTAAAAATGATATGTAATTATCTACGGTTATCCGTGGTTATCAAAAAAATCCCCTCCAAATCTCATCTTTTTTATTGCTTTGAATCGATATTTACATATTTTATTAAGGAGAATGTATATGAGTAAAAAAATAAATCAAGAAACTCAAATGGAAGCGGTTCAATCTATTTTGATGAAAAAATAAATAAATGGTATGCAGAAACTCAATGGAGTGATAAAAATGGAGAAAAACATAGAAAAAAATTTTCTGGGCAAAAGAAAACTATTGTAAAGAATAAATTAGATGAGTTTAAAAAACAATTAATTATTTTAAGTGGCGATATAGCATCTAAAGATGTAGCTTTTCAGGATTTTGTAGAATATTGGCTCACATGGTTTTGAGGAATAAACTTAAACCAACAAGTTATGCCAGAAAAGAAGTTACTCTTGAAAATCAGGTCTATCATTATCTTGGTGGTATTCCTATAAACCAAATTACGCATTTTGATATTCAGAATATGATTAATAGCCTTAGCGAAAAAGAACTCTCTTATTCTACAATAAAAAAAGCATATGAAGCTGTTAATGGCTGTTTTAAAGAATATAGAATTAAAACCGCTACTTCTTTTAATCCTTGTGAGAGTATAACTTTGCCGATAAATAACCAAAAAAGTATCTCTAATATTACTTTTTTTAATGAATAACAAAGAAAACTTATAAAAGAAGAGCAATACGCAAATATAAGACGGGTAAGCCGGTATATAGATTAGGTTACTCTATCATTTTCTTATGTATACGAGTATGCGTATTAGAGAGTTATTAGCATTAACTTGGGAAGACTTAGATTTTAAAGAAAAAACATCACTATAAATAAAAACGCTGTAGTAGTTAAATATAAAGAAGGCAATTATTTTTATTACAGACTTACAAATCAAGAAAGTACGAAAACTAAAAGTGGTAATAGAGTAATCCCTATGAGTGAGATGACTATTAAAGTTTTGCAGGAATTAAAAAAAATTAATGGAGATAAAAAATATGTGATGAGTACAACAAGCGGTAATCAAGTCACCCCCAGAAATATAAATAGAATGTTTCATAGTATTTTAAAACAGACAGGCATAATAAGTGATGAAAATAATACTTATGGTGTCCACACTTTAAGACATACTTTTGCATCTATGTTATTTCAGAATGGCTGCGATGTGAAAGTAGTTTCTGATATTTTAGGTCATTCTGATACGAAAATAACTGAAAATATCTATATTCATGTTATTCAACAGCAAAAGGTAAAGGCGATTCAAGATATTGACAAGTATAGTAATTAAAAATACAGTAATATATTTTATTATAATATATTCTGTAAACATAGATTATAATATATTAAATATTTAAAAAAAGCAGAGCAAGATCCTGCTTTTTTTATTATATTTAAGAGAGTATAGATTTGTTATGGACTGATAAAACTTTTGTTTGATACGAAATATTTATAATAGGCATTGTATATCTATCTTTTTAAAACAAGTATTAATTTTACTTATATAAATATCATAAAAATTAAAAAGAAAAAATTTCAAAACATAAAAGCTTGACAGGAATATTTTTCTGTTATATAATCAATATATAGTAGAAATTCACAAAAGTATTCAAAAAAAAGAAGGTAATAATATGAAAATGACCAAATTGATTGCGTTTTTTATGTGTTTAATAATGGTTTTTCAGGTCGGACTGTATTCAATGGCAATGAGTACAAAAACTGATTTTAATATCTCAACAGAAAATAATATTGAAGTCAGTACTGAAACAACTTATGAATTAAGCGGTGAATCAAGTAATGAAAAAACAATAATTGGCGAAATAGAAGATCTAAGAAATGAATATACAAAATATTTCTATAATTCGGACGGAACATATACTGCTTGTTTGTATAATAATCCTGTTCATTTTTTAAAAGATAATAAATGGAATGAATACGATAACACTTTAATTGAAGAAAATAAGAGTTTATTTAGAAGTATATTTAATTCAGAAGAAAAGATTATTACAAAAAATAATGATGTAACTATGGCATTTGTTAAAAATTTTTCAGGCAATAACTTTGCCGAAATAAAAAGAGATAATTTTACTTTATCATTTTCTCCTGTTAACGGAAATACAGCAACAATTAGAGTTTTGAATAATTTAATCACAAACGAGTCAGAAGTGGATGTAGAAAATTTAACAAATACAGTAATATATGAAAATATTTATAATAATGTAGATATAAAATATGATATTATATCAAATTGTTTAAAGGAAAGCATAGTTATAAAGAGCAAAATTGAAAAAGATAGATTTGAGTTTTCATATAAGACTAACACGGGAAATATATATTTGGAAGATAACGAACTTTATGTTAAAAACGGTGATAAAATAGAATATATTATCGAAGCTCCGTATATGATTGATGCATCGGGCGAATATAATGATAATATAACTATGGAGCTTATAACCGGTGAAGATGAATATATAGTTTCCATTATAGTAGATAGTGAATGGCTTGAAGATAATGAAAGAAAATATCCGGTTATAATTGATCCTACCGTTCTCCCGGGCAAAGGCGGAGAACCTGTACAGGACAGGTATATTTCAAGCAAGGGAGGAACATATATAGATCAGACGTTATATATTGGCGCAACAAATATAGTAAATGATGTAAGACGTACTCTTTTAAAATTTAATATGCCTTATGTGGATTTGAAATATAACAAAATTGTAGGCGGAAGAATATATATTGCAAGAAATGACGGAGCAAAGCCAAATCCATATAATGTAGAAGCGCGTAAAATTTTATCTTCTTGGAATAACAATGTTACTTGGGCTACTTGTCCAAATTATGATACAAAGATATATGATATTTATAAATATAAAAATTCTGACGGAGCATGGCTGGATTTAAATATTACTGAAATGGTAAAAGAATGGTATGATAATCCGTCCTCAAATAACGGTGTACTTTTAAAATCTCAAAATGAAGAACTTAATTCTACAAATAAAATGTGTGAATATAGGTCAAGCAGATTTGACGTGCAGTATGGAGGACGTCCGGCATTGGCTGTAGATTATGTTTCAATTACTGGGATGGAGGATTATTGGACATATCAATCTCAAAGCGCCGGACTTGCAGGAGATGCCTACATTAATAATTTTACTGGAAATATGACTTTTATATCAAATGATTATTCAGGAACAGGTGATAGAATGCCTGCTTCTATAAGTCATATATATATAATTCTAATTTATACGATTTAAAAACTGTACAGCTGGATAATTATATAGGACTTGAAGTGGGAAAAGGTTGGAGACTTAATATTCAACAGTTTGTAAAAATCGGCACTATAAACGGTGAAACAGATTATGTATATTATGACGAAGACGGAACGGAGCATACTTTTATAAAAGGCAACGATAATGTATACAGAGATACTACAGGATTTGGTTTGGTTCTTACAACAGATACAAACAGTATTTATATAAAGACAAAAAAAGATACTGTCTATAAGTTTTCAAAAACTTATGGGCTTTTATGGGAAATAGAAGATTCAAACGGAAATAAATTAAAGATTGAATATGATACGGTAAACAATAAAAAAATAGCTAAAAAAGTTATAGATGGTTCGGGAAGAATAACAATACTAGAAAGAGATAGTCAGAACAGATTAACAAAAATAATATATCCAAATAATCAGCGTAATATTTATACGTATAATCAGGACGGGACATTGGCAAGCGTTAGTTATCCTGATGATACAGTTATGGGTCTTGCTATGGCAAAAAGCACGTTTTATTATAACAGTGACGGACTTCTAATAAAAACACTTGATCATATTGATAATATGATGTTTAAGGTAAATTATAACAGCAATAAAAAAATAAATCAGTTTATGTATGGGAAGTGTTATGAAAATGAACCGAGCAATGAAATTAATTATACTTTAACGTATAGTAATAACAGCACAAAAATAAGCGAAGCACCTAGTAAAACATGTAAATATAGATGGCAGATATATTCTTTTTCCAACTTAGGACTTACAAAATCAGTAAGAAATAGTTTTGGTGACAGCGTATTTTATGAAATGGGTACGGAAGGCGGAGCAAAAAATAAGATTGAAGCAGCGTCTAAGGGAGGAAAATGCACAACAAATCTTCTTTCAAATAATGATTTTGAAATGAATTTAATAGATGGTATGATGCCCGGATGGCTTTACGAAAAACCTAATGGAATAACAATAAGCCATAATTCTGCTACAAGTACAAATATTCCTGCAATAAAAAGTGGTTTAAAATCTGTAAAAATCTCTGCTGCAAATGATACGGTTACCGGAGGAATAAAACAGCAGGTTATCGTAAAAGGCGGTAAAAATTATGTTTTGTCCGCTTACTTAAATTGTATGGCAAACACTATAATAGGCGGCGGATTTATGGAGGTTACAGTACTTGGAAGCAACGGAAAAACCTTCAGGCTGGAAAATATAAATAAATTCAGAACTTTAGATAGGCGTGAGTTATCCGTTGATTTATTGGAATATACAGGTGATGTTACTCTTATTATAGAAATAGGGATACAGGGAGTAACAGGGGATATATATGTTGACGCAGTTCAGTTTGAACAGGCGGATGCGGCGAGCAGTTATAATCTTATAGGTAACGGAAGTTTTGAATACGGAAATTCACTTTGGACAAAAAGCGATTCTTCAGACAGCTCTATGACTATAGTAAACAGTTCGGATGTAAATGGAAGCAAAGCGTATAAAATCGGCGGAGATACAACAAAAAGTAAATATATATATCAGGAAATTAATTTTATAAACGGAACCGGTACGATAGTATTCGGAGCTTGGGCAAAAGGTAACAGCATTCCGGCAAAAGGTGATTTGGACGGAACTGACCGTTCATTTGCTTTAACGGTAAAAATGGATTATATCGATACTTCAAAAGGAAGCGAATACTGTAATATTTCGTATAATAATGATTTAAGTGAATGGCAGTATATTTCGGGACAGATAAAAGCAAAATATCCTTTCAGTAAAGTTACTTTATATTTAAAATATCAGTTTAACAGAGATGATGTATATTTTGATAATGTTCAGCTGTTTAATGAAAACTACGGAAGCCGGTATACTTATGACAGTAACGGGAATATTCTTTCAGCAAAGGATATAAATGATAATACGGTAAATACCAATTACAATGCAAATAATGATATAATTAAAATACAGGATGCAAGACGCAATTCATATCTGTTTGAATATGACAATAATGATTTAACAGCAAAAAAACATAATCTTACAAAAGCTACTACTCCTATGGGGGTAGAAACAGATTATACTTATGATGCTTACGGAAATGCTCTTACATCTGTTTCAAGGCAAAACGGTAAAAAAATGAAAAATGAAGTAGTGTATAACAGTACGGGAAATTATGTTACTTCATATAAAGATACTAGGGGAAATGCTGTAAATGTAGAGATATTTGATTCAGACGGTATGGTAAACAGCATAACAGATCCCGACGGAGTAAAGACAAATTATCAATATCTGCCTGAAACTCATCTTTTGGCTCGTATGTATATTGGACAGCCTTCAGCGTATGAATATGTTACGGAATTTGTATATAATCAGCAGTATAAGCTTCAAAGTATAATACATAACGGATTTAACTATAATTTTACTTATGATTATCTGGGCAGAAGAGAGAAAATCAGCGTAAATAATAATATGCTCTCAAAAAATATATATAATTCTCAGAATTTATTATCCGGCGTTGAATTCGGCAATAAAACTTCCGACGGTTTAAATCAAAAAATGAGCTACGGCTATGATAATCAGGGAAGGCTTAGCATAGTGTATTTAAGATCTCTCGGAGGGGTAAATAATAATGAAGCTTATAAATATTACTATAATAATGAAAACCGTCTTGCAAAAGTAGCGGATAAAACAAAAGGAACAAATTATATTTACGATTATGATTTGGCGGGAAGACTCACCCAAAGCAGAACAGTAACAGAAAAAAGCGACGGTACAGACGATATGAATACTGTACAGTTTATTTATGACGCCAACAATAATGTAACAAGAAGAACAAGCTATCTTAACTTACCTTTATTCCAGTTTACAAATACATATATAACAGCGCCAACGTCTTATGTGAGAGACAAGGATAATATAATAACAAAAATGACGTATCCTTACGGCAATTCCGAAACAATGACCTATGATTTGGGAAGACTTTTAAATAAAAATATAAATAACAATAAAATTGTTATAAAAAGAACTTATGAGGATGCAGGCACAGAGAATACAACCGGACTTTTAAAGAATTATAAAGTAAAGGTGAATTCAGCCGATAAGCTTAATTATTCCTATAAATATGATGTAAACGGAAATATAAGCGAATTTTATACAGGAAGCAGCCTTGCAAAGACATATACTTATAATAAAATAAATCAGCTTGTAAAAGAAACAATAGGAACAAAAAGTATAGAATATGTAAATGATGCGGGAGGAAATATCTCATATATCTATGATAAAGAAAATAATGTACTGAAAAATACAAAGCGTTATGTATATAACAGCGGATGGAAGGATCAGCTGAGAAGCATTACATCAACGGATGCAAACGGAGCAGTAAACGGATTGCAGTATTTTGAGTATGATGAAATAGGCAATATGACAAAAAAAGATGTTCGTCCGGGAAACGGTGAGAAAAAAGAAATGTATTTTACCTGGAAAGACGGAAGAACACTTGCAAGTATACAAAAATCAGAACTGCTTTTGAATCAGCCATCACAAACTGCTGAAGATGCTATAGAGTATGAATATAATCCGTCAGGGTTGAGAGTAAGCAAAAAGCAGGGAAATAAAGTAACAAAATATTATTATGAAGGAAGTCAGCTGACCTGGCAGACATATATGGAAGGCAGTACAATGAAATATGTAATGCATTTTATGTATGATGAAACGGGAGCAATAGAATATATAAGATATATAAAAGAAACAGAGCTTATGGAAAACGGACTTCCGGCATCGATAAACGACAGCAAAGGAGATATATATTACTGCGTAAAAAATCCGCAGGGAGACGTAATAGAATTATTGCAGGTTAGAACATCGGGAGGAAGTCAGGTAATAACAAGCCATTGCAGATACAGTTACGACAGCTGGGGAAAATTAGAAGGAATATATAACAGTCTGGGAGATGAAATATCGGATTATGTAAACGATATAGCGGTGCAAAATCCGTTCAGATACAGAGGATATCAGTATGACAGCGATACGGGATTATATTATTTGCAGTCAAGATATTATGACCCGGACGTAAAACGATTTATAAATGCAGACGGCTTGATATCGGTAGATCAGGAGTTTTTAGGAAATAATCTGTACACCTACTGCGGAAACAATCCTATAACATATGTGGATTATACAGGAAATAGATATGACGTTTCGGGTAATCCCAGCAGTGATGATGCAGAAACCGTAAGAATGGGAATACAAGCCAGCCAAAGCGGAAAAGATAATTCTAAAGTACAGGAAACTAAGTCCAAAAAGAGCAATACAAATAGTGTTAGTGGACAATTTCAAGAAGGAGTTGTAAAGGGATCAGGTTCTATAACTGGTGGATACGGTGAAGTTAACGGCAGATTACAAATAAATTCTAAAGATAATCAAAGTAATGGAATGTTAGGTGGCTATGCAAAAATATCTGGTTTGAATGCAAATGGAAAAATTGGAGTAGGAAATAATTATACCACCGTGTCCTTAAAAGGGGTAGGAGATGGTCTTACTGCAACTGCTCAGGCAGGACTTCAGTATAAGGATGGTCTTGGATTAGCCGCAAAGGCTAAAGCAGCTGTTTTATCAGGTAGAGCAACTATAGAGTTCGAATTTTTTGATTGGCAGATTGAGTTTGGTGTTTCAGGAGATATATTGTCTGCTGGTGGAGAAGTGATGATTGGAGTTTTTCCAGAAGAAGGATTTACGGCAAAAGCAAATGGCGGAGCTGGTTTAGTCGGCGGTGGATTTGTGTTTAGAGTAAAACCACCACAGTAGGAGGAAAAATATATGAAATATCAGCATATAAAACGTATTTTTGATAGTCTTTTTTATGTAAATTTTAAAAAGCATTATTGTCCGGATTGCCATGAACTATTGCGCAAAGTAAAAGTATCAAAAATCATAAATTCAAAGTCCATGGAAGCAAGAGAATTTGATTTTTCTGCAGTAGATACTTATATGATTGGTAATGTAAAATTTATTTGGACAGAATTTCATTGTAATGTTTGCAATACAAATATTACAATTAAGGAAATGAAAAAAATTGAAAAGGAGTTAAAAAATAAATCAAAATGAAAAACAAAAAAGCTATTAAATATATTTATGATGCAAATCCTTTTTATGTACATTTCAAAAAACATTTTTGTCCTAAATGCGGAACAAAACTAAAACTACAGTATATCAGTAAAATTGTAAATTCGAAATCACAGGAAGCAAAAAATTATGATTTTTCTATAGGAGATACTTATTTTATCGGTGATGTTGAGTTTAGAACACGATATTTTTATTGTTCGAAATGTCAATTGAATTTTTCTTTTCAAGAAATGAAATGTTATGAAAAAAATAGAAAATTATAAAACGATTTATAAATGCAGACGGCTTGATATCGGTAGATCAGGAGTTTTTGGGAAATAATCTTTATACCTACTGTGGAAACAATCCTATAACTTATGTAGATTATACAGGGAATAGATTGACAGTAGGCGGAGGAGGTTCGCAGGATTCCCTTTATGAAACATTAAAAGTTATTGATTCAGAACATTACGATTATGTAAAAGGAACTGAAAAGCCAAAAAATCAAAATCAAACCTCTAAAAAGGATAAGAATAGTAATTCCAACAAAATTAATAATGAAAAATCAATACCCAAAAAGCAATATGAAAGAACAGTAAACAATATAAATTCACTTGAAGAGGAAATTAGACCAATGGCAATAGAATTTATAAATAAAGCAGAGGAAAATGGAATCCATTTAATAGTTACAGAAGGAAGAAGGACTAAAGAACGTCAAGCTGAGTTATATGCGCAAGGAAGAACTAAACCAGGTAAAATAGTTACGTGGACAATGAATAGTGATCATTTAACAGGAAAAGCTTTTGATATTGTTGAATGGAATGGAGAAATTAATTGGGATTCTGATTGGGAATACTTGGGGAAACTAGGAAAAGAATGTGGATTGAAGTGGGGTGGAGATTGGGAAAAAACACCGGATTACCCTCATTTCTATATAGATTAAAGGAGAAAGTCATGAAAAAAATATTAATAATAGAAACTATTTTATTGGTTGTTTTAATATTTGCGGCATTTTTTGTGTATAGTGTTTTTGTTCCAAAAGAATTAAATTATGATAAACATTTAAACAGCATAGAAAAATTTTTATCTATAATAGAAAACGAAGAATTAACCTATGAAAATATATCAGGAGAGAGAATATCAGAAACAAATAAAAAACTAAGTGCAAATAGTATAATAAATTATGCGGATTTTTATTATAATAATAAAAAACAGCTTAGAAAGATATATGTATTAAATGATGGGGATATAAAAACTTCCTATGAAATATTTTATATAAATAAATTTGTTTATATAAAATATATGTATGATTGTGCTTCTGATAATCCTTATGAATATGAATATATAGTAAAAAAAGATGTTTGTTATGAAATAGACCGTGAAGATAAAAAAATAAAAATTTCAAATGATTATATAGTTGAAATGAAAAATCTATTGTTTCAAATTACACAATAGAAAGAAGTGATTAAATGAAAAAGACAATATTGTGTTTAGTATTTATAAGTATTATATTCGGGTTAATAGGATGTAAAAACAGGCTTGTAGTTACGGAAATAACAGAAAAACTTGTATCAAATGAATATCTTAAAACAGAAAGAGTATTGTCCTCATATAACGAGGACAGTACCTTGAAAGGCAGATTCTTAGAAGGAATAAAAGATATAACCACTTCTGAATTTTATGAGAAAAATTATCAAATTCAAAGCAGTTATATAAATTACGGTGATTATGCGATTGTAATTGGTGACGGCTCTTATGATGAAACAGAAGGTAGAATAGAACAGTCTAAAAAGCTTTATATAATAGATAAAAATAATAATAAATGTCTATTAAAAGAATTTGATAAGGAAATATATCAAATTTCAATAAAGGATAAAACTAAAATTATATGTATTCTTGAATTAACAAAAAATGGGACTGACAGAAAATATATAGAATATAATTTATATACAGGAGAAGAAAAGGTATTAGTAGAAAAAACAAGGGAGTTATACTTTTATCACAATAACATTTTATATCATCGAGATGAATTTGATAGATTATCGGAGATTAAAGAGAGCATATTCGACAGAAAAAACATATATACAGATGTTAGTTGGATATATCGTGATAGTAATGATTTGATAATAATACCCAATGAGCAAAAATATATAGAAAAATACAATGGTGAAAATACAGTAAAAGTTGAAGTAACAAATGAGTCATACTCTTGGTTAGATAACAATACTGTCTATGTAAATAATTACAACGGTCAAATAAGAATAAAGAATTTAAAAGAAAATAAAATTACAGTATTAAATATTGAAGATCATAATTACGTTGAAAAAGTATTAGGAAATTATTGCATAACTTTACGTTACGGAGAAGATAATTATCAATATTATTTGATTGATTTAAATAACGGAAATAAATATATGCTGAAAGAAAATTTAGTGATTGATAATTATGATTATAGATATGAGGCGGATATATTTATGTTTAATGACGTAATTTATTTTTATGATTTGACCAAAGATAATGAAAATGTATCTTCTCAATATTCAAGACTTATGTCATTGGATTTAAGCCAGCTTGAAAAAGTTCAATAGAATCATAAAAATTGGGATTTGCTGAAAATTATGATTATATAACTTTCATAGAAATAAAAAAAGCGGAGCAAATATGCTCCGCTTTTTTGCGAAAAATTTATCTATATTACATAGTAAAAATCAATCATAAATACAGATATGTATATCTTCATAGATTTTTCATATCAATTTAGATATACATAATCCCATTATTTTTTCACAGTATTGTCTACA
>CAKTDK010000041.1 GCA_934541205.1 uncultured Eubacteriales bacterium | reverse complement strand
GGCGTTCCCGAGGTGATTCGAACACCCGACCTACCGCTTAGGAGGCGGTCGCTCTATCCAGCTGAGCTACGGAAACATCTTTAAAATCTATTCAATTATAGGTACAAACTAACTCAATGTCAATCGCCTTTGCCCGAAAAGCGGTCGTTATAACATATTCTTAGGAGGGGTTTGTTATATCCATTTAACTACGGAGGCGCAGATATTGAACAAATGTCATTTTAGCTTTAAAACATTTTTTTGTCAATAGAGTATATAAAATTATTAATAATTGTTTTAAAAAATGAATATATATTATTGGTATTTTAGTATTTTTTACACTTTATTTAATAAGACTTTTATGTTATTATAATAGATATTGTAAAATCGGAGGGGTATTTTATGGATAACAGGCCTATAGGTGTGTTTGATTCGGGACTTGGCGGGCTTACTGCATTAAAAGAACTTATAGAAATAATGCCTCACGAGGATTTTATATATTTCGGAGATACAGGAAGAATCCCTTACGGTACAAAATCTTCCGAAACCGTAATAAAATATACAAGACAGGATATAAATTTTCTTAAAACCTTTGATATTAAAGGGATTTTGGCGGCATGTGGAACAGCAAGTTCTGTGGCTTTGCCTGCTATAAAGAATGATTTTGATATACCTATATATGGCGTTGTTGAAAGTGCATGTATAGCTGCTGTTAAAGCTACAAAAAACAATAAAATAGGAATACTTGGAACCGCCACCACAATTAAAAGTAAATCTTATGAAAGAGTATTGTTGTCTTTAAAAAAGGATATTCAAGTTTTTTCTGTGGCATGTCCTATGTTTGTGCCTATTGTTGAAAACGGTTATTTTTCCAAAGATGATGCTGTTGCTAACATTATAGTTAAAGACTATTTAAGAGATTTAAAAATAAATGATGTTGATACAATTATACTCGGATGCACTCATTATCCGCTTTTAAGTGATGTTATAAAAAATCATATAAATGATAATATTGTACTTATAAACAGCGGAAAAGAATCTGCTGATAATCTTGCAAAAAACATTTTGAAGAATGATAAGTGCTGTGAGAACAAAAAAGGTATTGTCAGATTTTATGTAAGCGATACTGTAGAAAGCTTTTCCAAAACAGCTCAGATATTTTTGGGAAGTAAAGTAACAAATAATGTAAAAAAAATAGATATAGAAAATTTTTAGAGGTAAAATATGAGTAAACCTGTTATAATAAAGATTAAAGGTCTCCAGGATATGAGAGATACAAGAGAAGAAAAAATGGAACTTATCACACTTGGAAAATACAGCAAAAGAAACGGAAGTTATTATGTAAGTTATAATGAAAGTGAAGTTACCGGCATGGAGGGAGTAGTAACTACTGTTAAAATTAAAGAGGACAAGGTTACCGTAAAAAGATTCGGAAAAGTAAATGATTCTTTGGTTTTTGAAAAGAACAAACGTAATATATGCCATTATAATACTCCTTACGGAGCTATGATGATAGGGATAAATACTAACAGACTTTCAAGCAATATGGATGAAGACGGCGGTATGGTGGATATTGATTACAGTATAGATATTAATAATGTTATGACCGGAAATAATACATTTCATATGACTATCAAGGAGGATACCGGAAATGGAGCAAATTAAATATGCAAATAATATTTGCGATGCAAAAAATCAGATAAAAGATATTATTTTAAGTTCTTATAAAAAATGCGTTGAAGACGGACAGCTTACAAAGTGCGATTTAAATGATTTTACAATAGAAATACCGAAAGATAAAACTCATGGAGAATTTGCTGTTAATTTTGCTCTTGTCAATAGTAAAATACTTAAGGATAACCCCAGAAGCATAGGAGAAAAAATTTTTAATAATTTAAGTCTCGATAATACTTATTTTGAAAAATGTGAAATTGCCGGACCGGGATTTATAAATTTTTTTATAGGCGATAAATGGTTTTCAGATGTTATCAAAACTATCTTTGACCAAAAAGAAGATTTCGGGAAATCAAATATTGGTAATAATCATAAAGTAATGGTAGAATTTGTTTCTGCAAACCCGACAGGCCCTATGCATATAGGAAATGCAAGGGGAGGGGCATTGGGAGATTGTCTTGCCTCAGTTCTTTCCATGGCAGGATATGACGTTACAAGAGAATTTTATGTAAATGATGCGGGAAATCAGATTGAAAAATTTTATCAGTCTTTAAAAGCAAGATATTTTCAGCATTTTAAAGGTGAAAAAAGCTATGAGTTTCCCGAGGACGGTTATCACGGCTCGGATATTACGGAAAGAGCCTGTCAGTTTGCCAACGAATATGGTGATAAGTTTTTGAATTTACCGGATGAAGAACTTAGAAATGCCATTATACCTTTTGCGCTTGAAAAAAATGTACAGGGTCTAAAAGAAGATTTGGCAAGATACCGTATAAATTATGATGTTTGGTTCAGAGAATCAAGCTTATATAAAGACGGAGAACTCGATGATACCATAAAGATTTTAAAAGATAAAGGATATCTTTATGAAAAAGACGGCGCTGTATATTATAAAGCGACTGATTTCGGCGGAGAAAAAGATGAAGTGCTGATCCGTTCAAATGGAATTCCTACGTATTTTGCGGCTGATATTGCTTATCACAGAAACAAATTTTTGATAAGAGGATTTGACAGAGTAATAAATATTTGGGGAGCTGATCATCATGGTCATGTGGCAAGGCTGAAAGGTGCAATGGATGCCATAGGTCTTGACGGAAGCCGTCTTGACATAGTGTTGATGCAGCTTGTGCGTCTTACATCAAATGGAGAAATTGTAAAGGTTTCAAAAAGAACAGGAAAATCTATCTCTCTTTCCAATCTTCTTGATGATATTTCCGTTGATGCAGCAAGGTTTTTCTTTAACACAAGAGAAGCAAATACTCATCTTGAATTTGATATGGAACTTGCAATGGAAAAATCCAGTGAAAATCCTGTATTTTATGTTCAGTATGCTCATGCAAGAATTTGCTCTGTTGAAAAAAATTTAAAAGCTGACGGTATTAACATTCATGATTATAATAATATAGATTTATCGGTTTTGAAAAAAGAAGAAGAAAAGGATTTGATAAAACTTTTAGCTTCGATGCCGGATGAAGTTGTTGCAAGCGCAGATTCTTATGATCCTTCTAAAATGACTAAATATGTATATAATGTTGCGTCGGCTTTTCATAAGTTTTATAACGCCTGCAGAATAAAGGGAGAAGAAGAAAATCTGTTAAAAGCAAGACTTTTCCTTGCTCTTTGTACAAGACAGGTTATAAAAAATGTTCTTGTTATGCTTAATATAGACGCTCCCGAATCTATGTAAAACATGCCTCCCTAATGGGAGGCATTATTAAAGAAAGGAATAATGTAAATATATGGAATTAACTAAAGAAAATAAAATGAGTAATGCTCCAATGACAAAGCTTATATTGTCTATGTCATTGCCGGCAATGTTTTCAATGCTTGTACAAGCTTTATATAATGTTGTGGACAGTGTTTTTGTATCTCATTACAGTCAGGACGCTCTCACAGCGGTTTCTCTCGCATTCCCTATTCAGATGCTTCTTATAGCTGTAGCTGTAGGAACAGGCGTAGGTCTTAACTCGCTTGTTTCGAGAAGGCTTGGTGAAAAGAGAAATGAAGAAGCAAGCCAGGCTGCAACACACGGAATTGTAATAGGCGTAGCAAGCTGGATTGTTTTTGCAATAATAGGCATTTTCTTTACAAGAATGTTTTTTAACGCTTTTACGGACAAGCCGGAGCTTATTGAGATGGGAACTTCCTATACTTCAATAGTAACTATTTTTTCAATAGGAGTGTTCGTAGAAATAAATATTGAAAAAACGCTTCAGGCAACAGGAAACATGATATATCCTATGATTTTTCAGCTTATTGGAGCTATAACAAATATAATCTTAGATCCTATTATGATATTCGGACTTTTGGGATTTCCTAAAATGGGAATAGCAGGAGCGGCAGTTGCTACTGTAGCAGGACAAATATTATCCATGATTTTCAGCCTTTATATAGTTTTTACAAAGACTCACGATGTAAAGATATCTTTTAAGAATTTTAAATTAAAATTAAATATTTTAAAAGATATTTATGCGGTAGGAGTACCTTCTATGATAATGCAGGCAATAGGCTCTGTATTAACCACTTGTCTTAACGGAATTCTTATAACATTTTCAAATGAGGCTGTATCTGTACTGGGAATATATTTTAAACTTCAGTCATTTATTTTTATGCCTGTATTTGGACTTACTCACGGTGTTATGCCTATTATGGGATATAATTACGGAGCGCGAAATAAAAAAAGGCTTCTTTCTGCATTAAGAGTAGGTACTGTTATTGCCGGAATAATTATGGCTTTTGGAACTTTGCTGTTTTGGATTGCTCCGGAGCTTCTTTTGAAAATATTTAACGCTAACGATGAGGTTTTAAGAATAGGTGTTATAGCTCTTAGAAGTATTTCTCTTTCATTTATACCAGCAGCTCTGGGAATAATGCTTTCAACACTTTTCCAAGCTGTAGGAATGGGAGGAAAAAGTCTTTTTGTATCAATCTTGCGTCAGCTGGTTATTATTCTTCCCGTTGCTTATTTGCTTTCAAAAATAGGACTTGATTATGTATGGTATTCATTTGCTATTGCTGAAGTATTTTCTTTTGTTGCAAGTATCTTTATTTTTCTTCATATTAAGAAAAAGCATATTGATATTTTACAGTCTGATGAATCCGACAAAATTATGATGAAATAATAAATAGGGTATTAATAATGGAAATAAGATTCGCGGTTATGGAAGATGCTGAAACAATAAAAAAGTATGATTTTCATATCAGTAATCAAGAATTAAAAAACAATATTTGGCTAAAGAGGGTATATATAGCGGAAAAAAACGGAAGATTTGTTGGATGGTTAAGATATAATCTGTTTTGGGACAATATACCTTTTATGAATATGCTTTATGTTTTGGATGATTATAGAGGAAATGGCATAGGGAAAAAACTTGTAGAATATTGGGAAAATAATATGAAGCTTTTAAATTATAAAATGGTTATGACTTCTTCTGCATCAAATGAATATGCGCAACATTTTTATAATAAGCTTGGCTATAATACAATTGGAGGATTTTTGCTTGAAGATAGTCCTTTTGAAGTTATATTTTCTAAAAAAATATAAAATTGTAAAATAATATGTAAAAAAACAGGATTGAATTTTCAATCCTGTTTTTTGATTACTATTTTTATAATTATTTTACTTTTGTATCACTGTATGACCGAAAGAAACGGAAGCTTTAATATTTAAAACAGGAAGTTCTGTATTTAAATCATATTCATTTGAATAATCGCATTTTCCGGCAAAGGGAGAGGATTCAATATTTAATTTGCATTTTGTCGGTGCAATTATTATAAGTTCGCCAAAATTACAGCTTGCATAAACAGTTGAATCTGAAATTACACTGCAGTCGGAAAGGTCAACAATAAGTTTTCCAAATGAATTTGAAATATTTCCTCCTGTTATTATACAGGACAGTTTTTCTTTTTTTTCGGAAAAGGAAGAGGAAATATTTATTCTTTTTAAATCATCGGAATTATATTGAATATTTGTATATTCAACGGAAGAAAAAACAGTATCGTTATAATTTGAAGCAGCGGAGCTGCTTTTTCTAAAAGATTTTGCAACAAGAGAAATTCCGATACATAAAAGAAGAATTGATATGATAATTAACCACCAAGAAGTATCCTTAGCAGCTTCAATATTATTTTTTGCAATAATTAATACTCCTAAGAGGGTAATAAAACAGTTAAACCAATTTATACCGCTTGAAATAATAAGTGAAATGCCCAAAACAATTATAAAAATTGCCCACCAGCTTTCAATAGCGGGAAGTTCAATAATTCCGAATATGCTGCAAAGAGATGCAACGCCGAATATTACAAAAAAAAGGCCTAAAAAAATTCTTGAGAATTTTGCTCTCATAAAAAACATCCTTTCAATTATCTGATATTTTTAATATATCATAAAATTATATGTAAAGCAAATATTGTTAAAGTATTTATAAAATAAAGAAAATAAGTTTATTTTTCTTTAAAAATATGATATTATTATATATTATAAATTTATAATGAGGATAAGTATGATTATTTTAGGTGTAGACCCGGGTATTGCTACTATAGGATACGGTGTGATAGAATATAACGGCAACAAATTTAAAGTAATAGATTACGGAGCAATTTTAACTCCTGCAAAAACTTCCCTTGAGTATAGATTGTCCCTTATTTATAGTGATATCATTAAAATAATAGACAAATATAAACCTGAGTGTATGGCAGTTGAAGAATTGTTTTTTAATACAAATGTAAAAACAGCTATTGCAGTAGGGCACGGAAGAGGAGTAATTCTTCTTGCGGGACAGCAAAAGGGAGTAAAAGTTTTTGAATATACGCCTTTACAGGTAAAACAGGCGGTTGTTGGATATGGACGTGCGGAAAAAAAACAGGTAATGCAGATGACTAAAATTCTTCTCGGTCTTGAGAGCGTTCCCAAACCAGACGATACGGCGGACGCTTTGGCAATAGCAATATGCCATGCGCATAGCAGTCATTCTGTTATTAATTATAAAAGATAGGAGATTTTTATGTTTTATTATTTAATCGGAAAAATAGCTTTGAAAGAGCAAAATATCGCTGTAATAGACTGCGGCGGTGTAGGATATAAATGTATATCTACTATGACAACAATAAAAAAGCTGCCGGATATAGGTAAAGACGGTAAAGTATATACATATCTGCATGTTAGAGAAGATATAATGGATTTATACGGATTTGCCGATTTAGAAGAGCTTAACTGTTTTAAGCTTTTGTTGTCTGTATCAAAAGTTGGCCCTAAGGTTGCTTTATCAGTTCTTGATGAGATGTCGCCTGAAAAATTTGCGATCTGCGTCGCTACAAGCGACTATTCAACTATAAAAAAAGCAAACGGAGTAGGCCTTAAAATGGCTCAGAGAATTGTTTTGGAATTAAAAGATAAAATTACAAAAGAACAAATGGAAAATGCAGTATCAGCGGATTTGATTTCTTCGGATGCGGCAGGAAATGTTATGAGCGAAGCGATATCTGCTCTTGTTGTTTTGGGATATTCAAAAAATGAGGCTCAGAGTATTTTAAATAAAATAAGCTATAATGAAAATGATAAAACCGAAGATATTATTAAAAAGTCTCTTTCTCTTTTAATGAAATGAGGTGTTTAGATGGAATTTGAACTTGATGAAAGAATAATGAATACCGGAGAAACCTCTCTTGATAATGATATTGAAACAAGCCTTAGACCGTCTAATTTTGATGAATATATAGGACAGGAAAAAGCAAAGGATAATCTTAAAATTTTTATTGAGGCAGCTAAAACAAGAAACGAAAGCCTTGACCATGTTTTATTATACGGTCCTCCCGGTCTTGGAAAAACTACTCTCGCGGGAATCATTGCAAACGAAATGGGGACAAGTATAAAAATAACTTCAGGTCCGGCGATTGAAAAACCCGGTGATTTAGCGGCGCTTTTAACAAATTTATCACCTAATGATATTTTATTTATAGATGAAATTCATCGTCTTTCACGAAGTGTTGAAGAGATACTTTATCCTGCTATGGAAGATTATGCTCTTGATATTATAATAGGAAAAGGACCTTCTGCGAGAAGTATAAGACTTGATCTTCAAAAATTTACTTTGATTGGAGCTACTACAAGAGCCGGACAGATGACAAGTCCTTTAAGAGATAGATTTGGTGTTCTTTTAAGACTTGAACTTTATTCTCCGGAACAATTAAAACAAATTATAAAACGCTCGGCGTCTATTCTTAATGTTCCTATTGAAGAAGAAGGAGCGCTTGAAATTGCAAAAAGGTCAAGAGGAACGCCCAGAATTGCAAATCGTCTTTTAAAAAGAGTGAGAGATTTTGCGCAGGTTAAAGGCGACGGTGTAATAACAAGAGAAATTGCAGATTTTGCTCTTTCTACTTTGGAGATTGATAAGCTTGGACTTGACGCAGTTGACAGAAGAATGCTTTTTGCAATTATAAAATATTTTAATGGAGGGCCTGTCGGACTTGATACTTTAGCTGCTACTATCGGAGAAGAAAGCGTTACTTTAGAAGATGTTTATGAACCTTATTTGCTTCAGATAGGATTTTTAAACAGAACTCCGCGTGGAAGATGTGTTACTTCTCTTGCGTATAATCATTTGAATATTAAAGAAAATAAAAAGGAAGGTTCAATTAATCAGTTATCAATGAATGTTGAATAATTTATGTTTAGTTAAAGGAGCAAAAATATGGGAAAATATTTCGGTACTGACGGTATAAGGGGAGTTGCGGGAAGTGAATTGACAGATGATCTTGCATATAGAGTAGGACTTTGTACTGGATATGTTTTAAAAAAGGAAATAAAACGGCCTAAAGTTCTTATAGGAAAAGATACAAGAATTTCAGGTGATATGATAGAAAATGCGCTTGCTTCTGCTTTTAATGCCGTAGGCGTTGACATTATAAAACTTGGAATTGTTCCGACTCCGGCCGTTGCTTATCTTGTCAATAAATATGACGCTGATGCTGGAGTTATGGTTTCAGCTTCGCATAATCCCTTTGAACACAATGGAATAAAGATTTTCAGCGGTGCAGGTTTTAAGCTTTTGGATTCGAAAGAAGAAGAAATAGAAAAAATACTTGATGATAAAGATTTTGTATTTCCTTTTGCAAGCGGAAAGGAAATAGGAAGAACTATAGATTTTCCAAGCGGAATTGAAGATTATATAAAGCATATATGCTCATGTGCAGACGGAGATTTGAGAAACCTTGATATAGTTGTTGACTGTGCTAACGGAAGCGCAAGCGTATGTGCAGAAAAAATATTTAAAAATCTTGGTTGTAAAGCTCATATTATTAATGCAAAACCAAACGGTATAAATATAAATGATCATTGCGGTTCAACGTATTTAGGTAATCTTTCGGAAGAAGTTATTAAAAGAAAAGCGCAGGCAGGTATTGCATTTGACGGCGATGCTGACAGATGTCTTTGCGTTGATGAAAACGGCAAGGTTATTGACGGGGACATGATGATAGCGCTTTTTGCGTCAAATTTAAAAGAAGAAGGAAAACTTGACGGAAATATGGTTGCTGTAACTGTACTTTCTAATTTAGGATTTTTTAAGTTTGCCGAAGAAAATGATATAAAGGCTGAAATTACCGGAGTGGGAGACAGATATGTTCTTGAAAGAATGCTTGAAAAAAATATAAAAATTGGCGGCGAACAATCCGGACATATTATTTTTCTTGATCATGCTACGACAGGGGACGGAGAGCTTTCCGGAGTTAAGATTATGGAAATACTTCGAAAATCCGGTAAAAAGATGTCGGAGCTTTCAAAAATAATGCACCGTTATCCTCAGGTAATGATAAATATCACTGTTACAAAGGAAGGAAAAATACTTTGGGAACAGGATGAAGAAATAAAAGCAGAGATTGAAAAAAGTGAAAAAGAGCTTAACGGCGACGGAAGAATTCTTGTAAGAGCTTCCGGAACGGAGCCTCTTTTAAGAGTTATGATAGAGGGAAGAGAATTTGAAAAAATAAATATTCTTGCAAATAATATAGGAAATATTATAAAAGAAAAATACAGCTGATTTATAAAATGCGGAGGGAATATGTTTCTTGCTGATAATTGGAAAGATTTTGAGATAATTGATACTTCTTCTGGGGAAAAGCTTGAAAGATGGGGAAAATACATTCTTGTAAGACCTGACCCACAAGTAATATGGAATACTCCAAAAGATAAAGTATGGAATACGGCAGACGCCAGATATATCAGAAGTAATAAAGGCGGAGGATACTGGGAAAATTGTAACTTGCCTGACGTTTGGAGTATAGGTTATAAAGATTTAAAATTTAATTTAAAGCCTATGGGTTTTAAGCATACGGGTCTTTTCCCTGAGCAGGCAGTAAACTGGGACTTTATGAGAAACAAAATTAAAGGAAAGGATAATATAAAGGCTTTAAATCTTTTTGCGTATACCGGAGGAGCGACATTGGCACTTGCGAAAGAAGGTGCTTTTGTATGTCATGTAGACGCTTCAAAAGGAATGGTTCAATGGGCAAAAGAAAATGCTAAAATATCCGGTCTTGAAAATGCTCCTATAAGATATATAGTTGACGATTGTATGAAATTTGTCCAAAGAGAGATAAGACGAGGCAATAAATATGACGCTATAGTTCTTGACCCTCCTTCTTACGGCAGAGGACCGGGTGGCGAAGTATGGAAACTTGAAGATAAGTTATATGATTTTCTTGTTTCGTTAACGGAAGTTTTAAGCGATAATCCTTTATTCGTGGTTTTAAATTCTTATACCACAGGACTTTCTCCGACCGTAATGAAATATCTTTTAAGTCAGACTGTTGGAAAAAAATTTAAAGGAAGCATAGAAGCCGATGAAATAGGTATTGCTGTTAAAGAAACGGGAGAAATTCTTCCATGCGGAAATACGGCAAGATGGTGCTGCAAATAATTTTAGTAAAGACGTGATAAAATGGAAAATATTATTGAAACCAAGGACCTTGTTTTTTACTATGAAGATGAGGATACAAAAGAAAAAAATTATGTTTTAAAAAATATAAATCTTAATGTAAAAAAAGGTCAGTTTGTTACTGTTTTAGGGCATAACGGAAGCGGAAAATCTACTCTTGCAAAACAATTTTCCACTATACTTTTGCCTTGTGGGGGAAAAGTATATGTTGCGGGAATGGATACTTCTGATGAAAAGGATCATTTTAAAATTCATCAGAATATAGGTATGGTCTTTCAAAATCCTGATAATCAGATTGTTGCCACTATTGTGGAAGAAGAGGTCGCTTTTGCTCCTGAAAATTTAGGAATTCCCCGTGAAGAAATAAGAAAAAGGGTAGACGACGCTTTAAATGCTGTCGGCATGTATGAATTTAGAAATCATGACGCTACAAAATTATCGGGAGGGCAAAAACAGCGTATTGCAATAGCCGGAGTTATTGCAATGCAGCCTTCTTGCATAGTTTTGGACGAACCTACCGCAATGCTTGATCCAAAGGGAAGAAAAGAAGTAATTTCAACTATAAAAAAATTAAATAAAGAAAAAGGTATTACTATAGTTCTTATAACGCATTTTATGAATGAGGCTGCAAGAAGTGAGCGTGTTGTAGTAATGAATGATGGTGAAATACTTCTTGACGGAACACCCAGAGAAGTTTTTATGAACGTCGGACTTCTTCAAAGCATAGGACTTGATGTCCCTCAGGCCACTGAACTTATGTTTGACTTGAGAAAAGAGGGAATAAGAGCCCCATTTGATGTTTTGACAAGTGATGAATGTACGGCGGCTTTAATGGAGCTTTTGGGGGTGAAAGAAGAATGATTTTAAAATGTGAAAATCTCACTCATATTTATGGAGTGGGAACGCCTTTTCAAAAGACTGCTATAAGCAATATTAATCTTGAAATACAAGAAGGAGAGTTTGTCGGAGTTATAGGTCATACCGGAAGCGGAAAATCTACTCTTCTTCAGCATCTTAACGGACTTTTAAAACCTGAAAGCGGAAAAGTTTTTGTTGACGGACTTGACATTTGGGAAAAACCTGAAAATGCGAGAAAGGCAAGATTTATGGTTGGGCTTGTTTTTCAGTATCCTGAATATCAGCTTTTTGAAGAAACTGTATATAAAGATATTGCGTTTGGACCCAAAAACATGGGACTTGATGAAAAGGAAATTGATAAAAGAGTAAAGGAGGCTATTGACTTTGTCGGTCTTTCCGAAGAATTTTTGGATAAATCGCCTTTTGAATTGTCAGGAGGACAAAAAAGAAGAGTTGCAATAGCCGGAGTTATTGCTATGGAGCCAAAAATACTTATACTTGACGAGCCTACCGC
>CAKTDK010000040.1 GCA_934541205.1 uncultured Eubacteriales bacterium | reverse complement strand
TGAATTGTCCAAATATACATTTGACAAAATATTAAAAATGAAAATTAAAAAATAAACGGAGGTATTTACTATGAAAAAATTTGTCTGTCCGGTATGCGGATATGTTCACATTGGAGATTCAGCACCTGAATTTTGCCCTCAGTGCAAAGTGCCGGGTTCAAAATTTACAGTTCAGGAAGAAAATGAAATGACTTGGGCAGCAGAACATGCTATCGGCGTAGCAAAGGGAGTTTCTGAAGATATAGTTGCTGATTTAAGAGCTAACTTTGAAGGAGAATGTACAGAAGTAGGCATGTATCTTGCAATGGCAAGAGTTGCTCACAGAGAAGGATATCCTGAAATTGGCATGTATTATGAAAAAGCGGCTTATGAAGAAGCTGAACATGCTGCTAAATTTGCTGAACTTTTAGGTGAAGTTGTAACAGATTCAACTAAAAAGAATCTTGAACTCAGAGTTGCTGCAGAAAACGGAGCAACAGCGGGAAAAACAGATCTTGCTAAAAGAGCTAAGGCTGCAAATCTTGACGCTATTCATGACACAGTTCACGAAATGGCAAGAGATGAGGCAAGGCATGGCAAGGCATTTGAAGGACTTTTGAACAGATATTTCGGAAAATAATAAAAAAATATTTTAAAAGCACCCGAAAGGGTGCTTTTAAAATATTTAATTGTAAGAAACTATATTTTTAAAGTTATATCATATTTATCAATATGGTGCAATAAGTTTACTTTCAGATTACTTTATGTTATTATAAAATCAAAAGGAGAAGATAAAAATGACAGTCAGAAATTTTATAAAAACAGATTATGAAAAATTTTTAGAGTACTGCGATAAATTTTATAACAGCGGAGCGGCGTTATGTGCTGTCGACGGTAATAATTTTAAAAAAACCTTTGATGCTGTTTTGGAAAAAACTGCGGGCCTTGAAGGATTTATAATAGAGAAAAATAAAGAAATTGCAGGATATTGTCTTGTGAATTTTTTTTGGAGCAGCGAAGCCGGCGGAGTTGTAGGAATGATTGACGAGTTTTTTGTTGATGAAAAATTCAGAGGACAGGGACTTGGAAAAAAGTTTTTAAGTTACTTGTTTGATAAATATAAAAACATAGCCGCTTTTCGTCTTGAAGTTTGTGACAGCAATAAAGGAGCGATAAAGCTGTATAAAAGCTATGGATTTGATTATTTGGATTATAAACAGATGATTAAAAAAATGTAACTGTAAATACCTTATGTATAATTATGAACAATTTATACATAAGGTATTTATATTATTACAAAAATAAATGATTATTTTTGTAATAATATATTGACATAAATGATATGATGTGATAAAATGATGACGATGTAAAGGCTGCAAGCTTTACACAAGGAGTGATTTTATGGCTCTGAAAAAAGAAAAAGATTTTAAAATTTCTTTATTAATGGATTTTTACGGTGATATGCTGACAGAAAAGCAAAAAGAAACAGCAAAGCTTTATTATTTTGATGATTTATCTTTGGGAGAAATTGCAGAAATAACCGGAATAACAAGGCAGGGAGTTCGTGACAGCATAAAAAGAGCTGAAAATTTTCTTTATGAAACAGAGGAAAAAATAGGCCTTGCAAAAAAAATGTTTGAAATACAAAAGGCTGTTGAATCCATAAAAACGGGTATTTATAATATAGATTTTTTTAATAAAAAGTTTTCAAACAGACCTGAAATTACTGAGGAGATTCGCTCTATACTCGAGATAATAGATACTATAGAAAAAGACGATGAGCAATAATTTTTTGCTTTAAAAGGAGTACACTATGGCGTTTTCCAGTTTATCTGATAAATTAAATGATATATTTAAAAAGCTGAAAGGAAAAGGCAAGCTTTCCGAATCTGATGTAAAAGCGACCATGAGGGAGATTAAGCTTGCGCTTTTGGAAGCCGACGTCAGCTTTAAAGTTGTAAAAGAGTTTATAAAAATTGTATCGGAACGCTGTGTTGGCAGTGAAGTTATGGAAAGTCTTACACCGGCTCAGCAGGTTATAAAAATTGTAAACGAAGAACTTACCGCTATGATGGGCGGCAGTCAGTCAAAAATTCAGATTTCTTCAAAACCGCCCACAGTTATTATGCTTGTAGGTCTTCAGGGTGCCGGAAAAACTACTCATTGCGCTAAAATTGCCGGAAGCTTTAAACATGACGGCAAAAGACCTTTGATGGTTGCTTGTGACGTATATAGGCCCGCCGCAGTAAAACAACTTCACGTTGTAGGAGAGCAGCTCGGTATTCCGGTTTTTTCAATAGAGGGTGAAAAAGACGCTGTTAAAATTGCTCAAATGGGTATTGAACACGCAAAAAAGAACGGAAACGATATGGTGTTTATCGATACTGCCGGACGTCTTCATATAGATGAAACCATGATGGATGAGCTTGTTGATATTAAAGAAAAGGTAAATCCTATAGAAATTCTTTTGACAGTAGACGCTATGACAGGTCAGGACGCGGTTAATGTTGCGGAAACTTTTAACGAAAAACTCGATATTACAGGAGTAATTCTTACAAAAACAGACGGTGATACAAGAGGCGGAGCTGCATTATCGGTTAAATATGTTACAGGAAAGCCTATAAAATATATGGGAACCGGTGAAAAGCTTACTGATATTGAGCCTTTTTTCCCGGACAGAATGGCGTCGAGAATTTTAGGTATGGGCGATGTACTTACTCTTATTGAAAAAGCTCAGAAAACTTTTGATGAAAAACAGGCTGAAGAACTTGAAAAAAAATTCAAACAAAATTCTTTTACTCTTACGGATTTGTTAAATCAGATGCATCAGATGAAAAATATGGGTTCTATGAGTGATTTGCTCGGAATGATGCCGGGAGGAGCAAATCTTAAAAATGTTCAGATAGACGAAAAAGCTTTGGGAAAAACTGAAGCTATCATATATTCCATGACACAGGAAGAAAGAGACAATCCTTCTATTATGAATTCTTCCAGGAAGAAAAGAATTGCTCAAGGTTCCGGAACAAAAGTAGAGGATATCAACCGGCTTTTAAAACAGTTTGAACAAAGCAAAAAGCTTATGAAAATGATGTCCGGAAAAGCGGGCAAAAGGCGAGGCGGCTTCAGACTGCCATTTTAAAATTTGCTAAAGAAATAACTTTAGATATATTTTCTACGGAGGTGAAATTTAATGGTAAAAATCAGATTAAGAAGAATGGGTGCAAAAAAAGCTCCTTTTTATCGTATAGTTGTAGCTGATTCAAGATATCCAAGAGACGGCAGATTTATCGAAGAAATAGGCACTTATAATCCTATGACTGATCCTGCTGAGGTAAAAGTTGACGCTGAAAAAGCTGCAAAATGGATTTCTAACGGCGCACAGCCTACTGAAGCTGTAAGAACCATTCTTAAAAAGAACGGCATTCTTAAATAAATTGGAGGCAATAATATGATTGAATTGATTACTTATATTGCTCAAAGTCTTGTGGAAGATCCTTCCAAAGTAGTTGTAAAAGAAGCAGGAGAAAAAAATGGTGCTATAGTGTACCAGTTATCTGTTGCTGAAGAAGATATGGGCAGGGTCATAGGCAAACAGGGCAGAATTGCAAAAGCTATCAGAAGCGTTGCAAAAGCTGCTGCCAGCCGTAAAGGGAAAAAAGTCATAATTGACATTGTGTAGTGTTTGGGGAAGGCATAGCTTGTCTTTCCCAATTTTGCTAAAAAGACAAATAACAGCTGTTTGTCTTTTTAGGAGAATATTTTTCGAAGGATGATTTATATGGATTTGATAGAAACAGGAAAAATTATAAATACTCACGGAATTAAGGGAGAATTAAAGGTTTTGCCTTGGTGTGACACCCCGGAAAATTTTTATGATTTTAAAAATCTTTATTTAAAAAGCGGAACTTCTCTTGATATAGAAAATGTTCGTATTCATAAAGAAAACGTAATTATAAAATTTAAAAATATCGATTCTATTAATGAAGCGGAAAAATATAAAAATTACATACTATATGCGGATAAAAATGATTTTGAGCTTGATAATGATAGCTTTTTTATAAAAGATTTGATAAATATTGAAGTCTTTGACAATGATACAAAAGAGTTTTACGGAATTATATCTGAAGTGCTTCAAAACGGAGCAAAGGATGTATTTGTTATAAAAAATGAAGAGGAAAATAAAGAATATCTTCTTCCTTATTTGGATGAAACCGTTTTAAACATTGATATAAAAAATAAAAAAATGTTTATAAAACCTCTTTTGGGACTTTTCGATTAGGAGGAAATAAAGTTGAGATTTGATATACTGACGCTTTTTCCCGATATGGTGAAAGCTCCTTTGGAGGACAGTATTATAAAAAGAGCTGTTGATAAAAAGATTTTGGAAATACATTATCATAATATAAGGGATTTTTCAAAGGATAAACATCGAAAAGTTGACGACGAGCCTTACGGCGGCGGAATGGGAATGGTTATGCAGCCGCAGCCTATATTTGACGGTTACAGTTTTATTAAAGAACAAGTCGGTGAAAAACCTTATGTTATTTTTGCTTCTCCTGCGGGAAATTTATTAAATCAAAACAAAGTTAAAAAATTTTCGGAACATAAAAATATTACTATAATCTGCGGTCATTATGAGGGAATAGATCAGAGAATAATTGATGAAATTGCAGATGAAGAAATTTCTATAGGAGATTATGTTCTTACGGGAGGAGAGCTTGCTGCTTGTGTCATAGTTGACAGTGTTTCAAGAATGATAAAAGGAGTTTTATCCGATAAAGAATGTTTTGAAAAAGAAAGTCATTTTAACGGTCTTTTGGAATACCCTCAGTATACAAGACCTTTTGAATATCACGGTATAACTGTTCCGGAAGTTCTTGTTTCCGGTCATCATAAAAATATTGAAAAGTGGCAGAGGGAAAAATCTTTGGAAAAAACTTTAAAGGTAAGACCAGAGCTTTTGGAAAAGGCAGAGCTTACTAAGGAAGATGAAGAGTTTTTAGAAAAATTAAAAAGCGAAGGGAGTTTTTAAGATGGTTGAACTTGGAAACAGCTGGGATGAGCTTTTAAAAGATGAGTTTGAAAAAGAATATTATAAAAATCTGAGAAAGTTTTTAAAACAGGAATACAGCACAAGAAGAATATATCCGTCTATGTACGATATATTTAACGCGCTGAAATATACTTCCTATGAAGATGTAAAGGTTGTAATAATCGGTCAGGACCCATATCACGGCGCCGGACAGGCTCATGGTCTTTGCTTTTCTGTGAAAAAAGGTGTTGAACCTCCTCCCTCTTTAAAAAATATATTTAAAGAAATAAATTCCGAGCTTGGTATTCCGATTCCTAAGTACGGTGAGCTTACAAAATGGGCAAATCAAGGAGTGCTTTTGCTTAATGCAGTGTTGACAGTAAGAGAAGGAATGGCAAACAGTCACAGAAACAAAGGATGGGAGATATTTACTGATAAAGTTATAGAGCTTTTAAACAAAAGGGAAAAGCCTATTGTATTTTTGCTTTGGGGCGCAAATGCAAAGGAAAAAGGCAGACTTATTACAAATAAAAATCATGTTATACTTCAATCGGTACATCCAAGCCCGTTGTCAGCTTTCGGAGGATTTTTCGGATGCGGACATTTTGCAAAAACAAATGAACTTTTAAAATCCTTCGGTGAAAAAGAAATAGATTGGTCGTTGGATTAAATTTAATATTGTATGTAATAAAACCCGCTTTCTTTATTTAGAAAGCGGGTTTTATTACATGAAAGATTAAAAAGTTGAAAAGATTTATCGGATTGGTTCAAAATCACAGAGAAAAAGTTCAAAATGACAAAATTAACGGTGTCATTTATCAGGAATAAAATGGCCGAAAAATCTTTTCTTAAACTTTTAAAAGTTTTCTTTAAAAAATCTTTAAATTTATTTTATAACAAGAAAATATCCGATAACTAAAATTCCGAGAACTATTCTATACCATCCGAAAACTTTAAAATCATGTTTTTTAATATATCCCATAAGAAATTTTATAGCTATTACGGAAACGATAAAAGCAGTTATCATTGCAACTAAAAGTATGGCAAGTTCCATTCCGGTAAAAGCAAATCCAAATTTAAGCATTTTAATAAAGCTTGCTCCGAACATAACCGGAATCGCTAAAAAGAACGTATATTCAGCGGCGACAAATCTTGAAGTACCGATAAGCATAGCTCCTATAATTGTTGCTCCGGACCTTGAGGTTCCCGGAATCAGTGAAAGCACTTGAAAAAGTCCTATCATAAGCGCTGTTTTATAAGTTAAATCTGACAGTTTGCTTATTTTGGGAGTTTTATTTTTGTTAAGGTTTTCAACTATAATAAATAAAATACCGTATATAATAAGAGTTGCGGCAACTACCCAGAAATTATAAAAATATTTATCTATTTCATCGTTAAACAAAATTCCTATAATTCCGGCAGGAATACATCCAACGATAACCTTTGCCCAAAGAGTATATGTATCCTTTTTCTCTATGGAAGTTTTTTTTGAAGAAAAAGGATTAAGCTTATTAAAGAAAATAACAACTACAGCGAGTATAGCACCAAGCTGTATAACAACGTTAAACATTTCTTTAAACTGGTCCGATACATTAAGCTTTACAAATTCGTCAAATAAAATAAGATGTCCGGTACTGCTTATGGGAAGCCATTCTGTAATTCCTTCTACAACGCCGAAGAAAAAGGCTTTTAAAAGTTCTAAAAAGTCCATATATTACCTCTTTTATAATTTTATTTAACGCAAATTAACACCAAATTATTTTACAATATAAATATAAAAATGTCTATACCATTTAGAAACATTTTCCTTTGCGGTCGCATTTTCCGTATTTTATACATTTGTAGCATATTTCATTTTCCAGATTATTTCCCGCGAAATAATCATATAAATTTTTACAGGTTACTTTTGCTATATTTTCCAAAGCTTCTTTTGTCAAAAAGGCCTGATGTGATGTAACTATTACATTGGGAAGAGATACAAGTCTTGCAAGAACGTTATCTTTTAATATTTTATCTGAAAAATCTTCAAAGAATAATTCGGATTCTTCTTCGTAAACATCGAGTCCTGCGCCTCCGATTCTTTCTTCTACAAGAGCGTTCGTAAGAGCTTCACTGTCTATAAGAGAGCCTCTGGAAGTGTTTATAATAATGGCGTCTTCCTTCATCATTTTAATAGTACGGTCATTAATTATATGATGAGTTTCTTTTGTAAGAGGACAATGAAGGGAGATAACATCGCTTTCGCGGCAGAGAGTATCAATGTCGGTATACGTTATATCTTTATCATCTATCGGGTAAGGATCGTAGGCAAGAATTTTCATTCCAAAACCTTTGCATATATCTATAAAAACCTGGCCGATTTTACCTGTTCCAACTACTCCTACGGTTTTTCCGTAAAGATCAAAGCCGGTAAGCCCGTTTATTGAAAAATTGTTATCTCTTGTACGATTATAAGCTTTATGAATTTTTCTGTTTATACAAAGAAGCAGCGCTATAGCGTGTTCTGCAACAGCATAAGGCGAATATACGGGAACTCTTAAAATATGAATTTTGCCAAAAGCTGTTTTAAAATCTATATTATTATAGCCTGAGCATCTCATTGCAATAACTTCAATATTGCATTTATACAGACAGTTTATTGTATCTGCATCTATATCGTCGTTTACAAAAGCTACTGCTCCGTCATAGCCTTTTGCCATAAAAGCGTTTTCATAATTAAGTTTATTTTCAAAATATTTAAACTCAAGTCCGTACTCATTTTTCATTTTTTCAAAGTATATTTTATCATAAGGTTTTGTATCAAAAAAAGCAATTCTTTTCATTTTTTACTCCTTTATAAAAATAATATAATTAATTTATTATAATTATAACCTTTTTTTCTTATTATACCACTTTTTAAAGTCTTATCTAAAGGTTTTCTGCATATATTTTTATAAAAATATATATAAAGGACTAACTGATGAAAAGCGGAAAACTTATTATAAATACTTTAATACTTACAATTTCTTCATTTCTTATAAGGGTTTTAGGCCTTGTTTTTAAGGTTTTTATATCAAATAAAATAGGTGCTGAAGGAGTAGGCTTATTTCAGCTTATTTTTTCTGTATATTTTTTGTTTGTAACTATTGCGACTTCCGGAATTTCTCTTGGGGTTACAAGAATGGTTTCAGAAAGAATAGCCTGTGGAAACACCAGAGGGATACGGCGTGTAATGAGAGGTTGCGTGGCTTTTTCTTTTTTGGTAGGAAGTTTGTGTATGATATTTATGTATACAGGTTCGTCTCTTTTATGCAATTACTGGATACGTGATGAGAGATGTATTGAGGCTGTAAAAGTTCTTGCATTCAGTCTTCCTTTTATGGCAATGTCGGCTTGTCTTAAAGGATATTTTATCGGAGTACGCCATGTCATGAAATCTTCTGCGGTTCAGGTTCTTGAACAGGTTTCAAGAATTTTTGTAGTAATATTTTTTATTACATTATTTATGCCTTCTGATATATCTTCAGCTTTAAAAATAGTATCTTTGGGTGATACTTTATCTGAAATGATTGCATTTATAATTTTATTATCCTTTTATTTCGGTGAGAGAAAAAACAATAATAAAATTAAAACTGAAAAGAAATTTTCGCCTGTTTCAAGGCTTTTGGGTATATGTTCTCCTATTTTGACTTCTTCTCTTGCAAGATCGGTTTTATCCTCTTATGAAAATATCCTTATTCCTCAGGGTCTTTCAAAAAACGGACTTTCAAAGGAAAAATCTTTAAGTACCTACGGAGCGTTAAAAGGAATGACCATGCCTATATTATTCTTTCCATCGTCGGTACTTTCCGCATTTTCAACTCTTCTTGTTCCGGAAATAACTTATTATTCGGCAAAAAAACAATTTAAGACTGTATCGGAAATTGTACAGAAAGTAATAAAGATAACGCTTATAATGTCGTTTTTTATTTTTGCAGTATTTTTTTGCTGCGGAAATCAGTTGGGACAATTAATATATAAAAACAGCGATGTTTCATTTTTCTTAAAGGCAATAGCGCCTTTAGTTCCGCTTATGTATCTTGAAAGCGTGGTAGACGGTATGCTTAAAGCGCTTAATCAGCAGTTTTATACGATGAAATATAATTTAATAGATTCTTTTTTAAGAGTTGGCCTTATGTTTGCATTAGTACCGTTTATAGGGGTATACGGACTTATAACCGTTATGTATATAAGCAATTTTTTTACAAGTATGGCATGTTTAAAAAGACTTATAAAAGTATCAAGGATAAGATTTTCTTATATAAAGTATATGGTAAAACCTCTTATTTGTTCGGTATGCTGCATTTTCATAATAAAACTTACGGAAAAACTTATAATGCCGGTACCGTATATAATTTTTACCGTATTATTCGGAGGTATAATATATTTTCTTATGCTTTTTGTTACCGGCTGTATGAGTAAAGGAGATTTTGATTATTTTAAAAATATTATAAAAAATAAATAAAAAAATTTTTCTGTGATGTAACACTTTTCTTTTATCAGGCATAGTATACATTGAATTACAAAAGAAGGAGGTTTTCATCATGGGTTGTTGTGGATTTGGCGGTAACTGGTTTATCATCATAATTCTATTGCTTCTTTGCTGCGGCGGATGCGGAAGCAATTTCTCTAACAACGGTTGCGGATGCGCAGGCAATTTCTCTAACAACGGTTGCGGATGCGCAAATACTTGCGGATGCTAGTATTTAGACTACATTAATTCCTTATTTTTAATTTACAAAAATAAAATCCTGCGGAAATTTTTCCGCAGGATTTATTTTTTATTCAATATCAAGCACTTCGTTTATTCTTATTGGAGAAGCAGTATCGTATAATGTAAACGACCGCTTATTATAATCATACCGCCATACTAATTTTCCTTTTTTGTTTACTTTGTCAAAAGGATAATTTTTTTCGCCAAAGTTTTCAAATTTATTGGAGCTGTAAATATATCTTAATGTATGGCAGATATAATTTTCCAAATCATCATTTTTTTCAGTTACAGAAAATAATGATGAAATTCTGCCGGAAGTTACAGAGGCCCCCGTATCCACCGGAACATAAGCTTTTGCAAGAGAATTTTTATTTTTGTCAAGTATTTCTATATAATATGAATTGTTGTCTCTTATCATTACCGGAATAAGAATATCTTCATTTGTAAACATTAATGAAGAAAAGCCGCTTTCATACATATAATTTTCACCGAAATTTATATTCTCGATATTATCGTTTATATAATCGTATATTATAACGCCGTCTTTGTTCATAATATGTATTTTATTATTAAAATTATAACCTTTTGGAAAAAACGTACCGTCTTTTGTGAAAGAAACTAAGTTTTCCTTATAAGGATAAATAAAACCTTTGTACGTTGATTCAAACTTTTTATCTCCTATTATAATCGGATTTTTATCATTATCTTCAAAAATATCTGTTATTATAAAATCCGAGTCGATATTGATGTCAATTTTTTTGTTTTTTCCTGTATTGAAGTTATAAACATAAAGATTACAGTCATTATTTTTTATTCCATTTTGCCAAAAATATATGTTACTTCCCACACGTTTTATAGACAATGCTTCGGATTTTAAATCAGAACTTTCTACAGTTACAATAATTTCGTCTTCTTCGTCACCGTCTGTAGCATATATAAACGCCATTCCTTTTTTATAGTTGTTTATCGCAAAGAAATCTTTTCTGTCGATAAAATTCTGACTGTCTATTTTTTTTGAAGCTATAACGTTAAAAGGAACGTCTTTTGTTAAAATCAATATTGCGGTAATTGCCACCCCTAATATAACAATTACAGCAGGGATAATAAAATATTTTATTTTCTTCATTTTATCACCTATTTCATTATTTTCTTTATTGTTTCAAGTTTCTGAGAATTATTTGGATAGCGCATATCAATATCAAAGTTATTCTTCCTGATAAGAATGCTTTTAAAATGGCTGAAGGTATCAAAGCTTTTTTTACCATGGTAACTTCCCATTCCGCTGTTTCCTACTCCGCCGAAAGGAAGATTTTCATTGGTAAGATGCATAATGGTATCGTTTATACAGCCTCCGCCAAAAGAAATTTCACTTGTAAGTTTTTCTATTATATCATTGTTTTTCGTAAAAATATATATTGAAAGAGGCGTTGGATATTTATTTATATAATTTTTTATGTTTTCTATACTGTCAAATTCTATTAAAGGAAGTATAGGCCCGAATATTTCTTCATCAATATTGTTTTTTATGATAGAAGGTTGTATTTTTAAACTTTTTTCATCAGTATTTCCGCCGAAAATAATTTGAGACTTTTCAAGATGATTTTTTAATCTTTCAAAATGAAGCTGATTTATTATTTTACCTAAATTATTGCTTTGAAGCTGGTTTTCGCCGTAAAAAATTTTTATATATTTTATAAGGTTTTTTAGAAATTCATCTTTTATATTTTTTTGTACAAGACAATAATCCGGAGCAACGCAGGTTTGACCTGCGTTTAAAAATTTTCCGAATACCGTTCTTTTTGCCGCAAGGTCTAAATCGCAGTCTTCAAAAATAATGCAGGGGCTTTTTCCTCCAAGTTCTAATGTTACTGGCGTAAGATTTTTTGAAGCGCTTTCCATAATTTTTTTGCCGATTTTCGGACTTCCCGTAAAAAATATATATTCAAAATTTTCTTTTAAAAGTTTTTGGGTTTCTTCTTTTTCCAAATATACTCCGAAAACATAGTCTTCATCAAAAGCATCTTTTAAAATTTTTATTATTACTTTTGAAGTGTTTATACTGTATTCTGAAAGCTTAAGAAAAACGCAGTTTCCGGCTCCTATAGCTCCTATAAGGGGCATTATAGCAAGCTGAAAAGGATAATTCCAGGGAGATATTATAAGAACTTTTCCGTAAGCGCAAGGTTTTACAACGCTTTTTGCTCCGAAATTTATAATATTTGTATGGACATTTTTTGGTTTTGACCATTTTTTTATGTTTTTTATGAAGTTGTTTATCTCGGTATAACAAAGACCTATTTCAGTTTCATAAGCTTCAAATGCATTTTTTCCAAGATCGCGATACAATGATAAAAGTATTTCATCTTCATATTTTTTTATTGAAGCTTTTAATTTTTTTAAAGCGTTTATCCTATAGTTTATATCAATAGCTGCGCCGCTTTGAAGAAAATTATCCATATTGTCAAGTATAGATTTGTACATTATAATTTTACTCCTTTTTGAAGTTGTCCGTTATTTTAATTTTATATAATTTTTTTATTGCCGTCAAGGCGGCAGTATTTTTAT
>CAKTDK010000039.1 GCA_934541205.1 uncultured Eubacteriales bacterium | reverse complement strand
TCCCATGGCGCTTCAATTTTCTATAACCGCAGTAGGATCAATAATACTTCAAAGCGCAGTAAATTCACTAGGTTCTGCAATAGTGGCCGCAATAACTGCTGCCGGTAAAATTCAGCTTATAGTTACTCAGCCTATGGAAACTTTAGGAGTAACTATGGCAACATACTGCGGTCAGAATATGGGAGCCGGAAAATACGACAGAATTAAAGAAGGCGTTAAAAAATCTATTGTAATGTCTATTATATACTGTATATTTGCCTGGGCATTAATGACCTTTTTGGGTTCAAAAGCGGCGCTTTTATTTATTGACGGCAGTGAAACAGCTATTATCTCAAATATATCCACATTTCTTAAAATAAACAGCATTTTTTATCCCGTACTCGGAATACTTTTTATTTTGCGAAATTCGATTCAAGGTTTGGGATACGGCTTTTCTGCTATGATGGGAGGTCTTTTTGAACTTGCAGCAAGATCTCTTGTAGCTTTTTGCCTTGTAGGAGCATTTGGTTTCAACGCTGTATGTTTTGCAAATCCTGCAGCCTGGCTTGCCGCAGATATCCTTTTAATTCCTATGTACTTTGTAAATCTGAAAAAAACAAAGCAAATATTTAAAATTAATAATTAACGGGGTAATCTAATATGGTTAAGGATATGACAACTGGAAATCCTTTTAAACTTATTATAAAGTTTTGTATTCCTTTAATAATAGGAAATCTTTTTCAGCAATTATATAATGTGGCCGACACCGTAATCGTAGGAAAATTTCTCGGCGTAGACGCTTTTGCCGCAGTTGGAGCTACAGGTTCTCTTTGTTTTTTGTTTATAGGATTTGCAAACGGTATGTGCAGCGGATTTTGTATACCTGTAGCAAGATATTTTGGAGCAGAAGATTATAAATCCATGAGAAAAAATATTATAAATGCTTTTTATCTGTCTGTTATTATGACTGTAATAATAACATCTTTTACTCTTATATTTTCAAAAGGAATACTTAAACTTATTAATACTCCCGAAAATATTTTTAACGAAGCATATTCATATATAACAGTTATTTTTGCAGGCGTAGGAGGCACCGTTTTTTATAATCTTTTATCCGGAATTTTAAGAGCTTTAGGTGACAGCAAAACTCCCCTTTATTTTTTAATTATTTCTTCATTTGTAAATATATTTCTTGATATTGTGTTTATAGCGGTCTTCTCCACGGGAGTTTCTGGCGCGGCCTTTGCCACAATAATTTCTCAGATATTGTCAGGAATTTTATGCTTTATATATATAAAGAAAAAGTTTGCAATTTTAAAAATACAGCCAGACGAAATGAAATTTGATAAAACAGTAAGCTTCATCCTTTTAAAAACTGGAATTCCTATGGCGCTTCAAATGTCAATAGCCTCAATAGGAAGTATAATTCAGCAAGGAGCGGTAAATTCTCTCGGTTCTTCCGCCGTAGCTTCTATAACCGCCGCCGGAAAAATTCAAAGCCTGGTAACTCAGCCTATGGAAACTATAGGCGTTGCAATGACTACATACTCCAGCCAGAATTTAGGCGCAGAAAAATATGACAGAATTAAAGAAGGAATTAAAAAAAGTATTGTTTTTTCCATGGGATACTGCATTTTTGCCGCGTTGCTGATGATTTTTGCAGGACAGAAAATCTCATTGGTTTTTATTGACGCAAATGAACTTGAAGTTTTAAATAACATAAAATTATATTTCTATCTGACAGCGCCTTTCTATCCTGTTTTAGGACTTTTGTTTATTATCCGAAACTCCGTTCAGGGCCTTGGATTTGCCGCTCCCACTATGGCAGCCGGCACACTGGAACTTATAACAAGGGTAGTATTTGCGCTGACTTTAGTATCTTTGTGGAAATTTCCCGCCGCCTGTCTTGTAAACCCTGCCGCTTGGATTTCAGAAGATATTATTTTAATTCCCGTTTATTTCTATGCAATGAAAAAAATAAAATTAAAACTATGCCAAAATAGATAAAATCCATAAAATTTTATTATCCATGTCAACGAAAGGAAAAAGCAATGAATGATTTTAACAATAAAAATACCGATTTATTTAACGGCAAAGCTAATTTTTATAATTCCCGTCCGGCTTATGCTGTTGAATGCATTGATTATCTGAAAAATACGATGAAAATTTCAAAAAATTCAACTATCGGCGATATTGGTGCAGGAACAGGAATACTGTCACGTCAAATATTAGAATTAGGCTGTAATCTAGTTGCAATAGAACCAAATAATTGTATGTTTGAAGCACTTAAAAAAAATCTTTCAGACCAAAAAAAAGCTGTCGTTATCCAAGCGACTGCCGAAAATACAACTTTAGATAATAATATTTTAGATGGCATTGTAGTCGGAACAGCTTTTCATTGGTTTGATATTGATAAATTCAAATCCGAATGCAAAAGAATATTAAAAAAGGGTTCAAAAGTTGCAATACTCAGAATATCTAATAATTCAAAAGCTGACAAAATGCTTGACGAAAAATATCATTTTTCTAAAAAAGATTTTGACTTAGCAAATAAATTTTTTGGTCCTAATAATACAGAAACCAATAAATTTGAATATGAATTGGAATATAATTTAGAGAAGGAGATAAATCTTCTTTTATCCTCTGCAACAGCGCCTTTGCCAAGCGACGAAAATTATGATTTATATGTTGAAAAAATAAAAAACATTTATTTCAAAGATTATCAAAACAAACCATATATGCGGCAATTTGCTGTTAGAACATACATAGGCACAATATAAACTACAATGAAAAATAAAAAGTCCGCTTTAATGCGGACTTTTTATTTTCTAAAGTTTTAAAACTGTGTCAAATATACATTTTAAACCAACAGAAATCTCATTTTTAAACACATAAAAAAGAAAATTTAAATCATGGTCATGATTTTCAAAAATATTCACCGTTAAATTTTCTTTTTCCTTTTGTAAAAATATCTCCTTTATCTCTTCAGCATAAGATTTGGGGCACATAGCATCCATTTCACCATGAAAAATATAAATAGGAACGGTAAGCTCAGGCAGCACCTCTTTATTGGGTTTTAATTTAAAATGTTCTTTAAACCATCTCGAAGTAAGCCTGACTCCATGATTATTTTTAAGCCATTCATCGTCATTATTTTCAATAGCCAAAAGCATATTTTTTAAATGTTCAAGAGATTTGGGCGCAAAATCCTGTGCGTCAATTTTTCCATCACCGTTTATATCAATATCTTCAAATTTTAAATCTCCGAGTAATTCTTTGTCAGTAAAGGCTTCAATATCATCCTTAGTAATAAATTCTTTTTTGTTATATCCAAGTATATATCTTAAAAATGTAAATTCATAATTTCCGCTCATTTGCCAAATCATAGTATCCTTTAAATTTTCGTTAACATATCCTGCTAACAAAAGTCCATCAACTTTTGCTTTTTTATTTAACGCTGCAAGAGGAGCAATTATAGTTCCTTCACTCCAGCCCAGCAAATAAATTTTTGCATTTTTAAATTTATCGACACTAAGTATATAATTAATAATTGATTCTATATCTTTTACTGAATTTGACGGAAAATATGTTTTGTATTCTTTCTCATTTACAGCGGAAAAAAGCGGAGGTTCATCTGATATTTCAACTCCTCTTGTGTTATATCGGCAATAAGCAATATCTCTTTTTAAAAATTCTTTTTCAAATAAATCATGATAATTAAACGTTCTTCCGTCATTTAAACGCCGCTTATTGTCATAAGTATTAACACCGGAACCGTTTACATAAATAACTGCTTTATCTATATCCTTATTATCCGGATATGAAATTTTCGCCTTTATCCCATAACCGTCATATGACTTAATCTCTTTAATTTCAACCATATTGTTCACCGTCTTTCATATTTTGTTTGGTAAGCTTATTTTTATAAAATAGTATAAATTTTTTATTTAAAATCTATTGATCTCAACCGATTTATCAAAGCAATCATATCCTCTTTTCTGACATATTCAAGATTAGAAAATCCAATTTTTGTTTCTTGCTGAAGTATAAAAATATTTTTATCAATTTTTTCATATATTCTTTTTATTTCTTCATAAAAATTTTTTCTAAAATCTCCAAAAGTACAAATATAATATAAAAATGCTCCTACAAAAGAAATCTGACCCTTTGTCGCACAAGGAATTATATCAGAAACATAAATACACTCATTTCCTATTTTTATTATATCTTTATCAATAATAATATTTCTGTTTTTTATATTTTCCAATAATAAATCTGTTTTTAAAAACCTCTTTTTATTATATAAAAAATATGAATTATTTTGTCTTTGATTAAAACATTCCTTATACTCTTCTGCTTTAAATTTATCTATAATAATTACTTTATCAGCTATTTTCAGACATTCTCCAAAAGCCCCTACCACCATTACAGTTGATATACCGAAATTTTTATAAAACATATAAGCATTATCCATATAAGGTCGAGTTGTTTGATTTTTTATTATTTTACGTATTTTATCATCCTTATACATAAAATTATTTGCACTTCTGTCTTCATCAAAAATCATTAATCTGCATTTTGCTTCAATTGCTTCAAACACAGACGCTGCCTGAGATGTGGAACCACTGGCGCAATCTGTATAAAAGCACAAAGGATTTATTTTATCAACAGGAGCTTTAGGAATAAAAAAAGAAATATCTACATTTTTTATACTGCGTCCGTCTTCTGCGCAAATCTGCATAGCATCCTGTCTTGTAATTACATATTCACGTCCATCATCTTTATAATGATTATATATCCCGTTTTTAATGCCGTTTAAAATAGTACTTTTTCCATGATAGGCGTCACCGGTAATTATAGTAATTCCTTCGGGTATACCCATTCCGGCAATATTTTTTCCGGAAGGCAACTTTATATTAATTTCCATCGTTTTAGGTGATTTAAACGGTATAACATTTTTTGAATTTTTATAATCTGTTTTTCCCTTTCTAGTAAGAATCGAACCATTTCCTATAAAAGATACATAGTTGTTTTTTTCAAGATATTCCCTTATATATTGCTGATCTTTATAAAGCTGTACCGCTTCATAAAGACTTTCAGAATTAAAATTTAAAACAAATTCATCTGCTAATTTTATCATATTTTTCATAAAAAGAATCTGCAGAGAATGCTTAGATATAATTCCTTTTTTCCTATTTTCCATTTCATTAAAAATACTTTTTTTATCCATAATTATGGTTTTTCCTTGTGACGGAGTTTTTGCAGAAGGAAGTTTTATATCAAATCTTATAATAATTTTATCTTCTTCTGCTCTCACAATTGTGGTAGGAAGAACCTTCTGACTATATTTATAAGCGAGAAAATATCCTTTTTGTATATTTGACTCAGTCAAATTCATTTTTTCATTCATCATATATGTCAATACAGAAAAATCCCTTAATATATATGAACAAACGGAAACATAATCTTCTTTTTTATAAACGTATTTTCCCAATAACTTTTCTTTAAAAACAGCAAGTTCCACAGTACAATATTTAATATTGCTTCCATAAATATTTTTGATATAAAATTCCATATCATTTTTGATATATCTTCCATATAGCTGTTTGTATTTTGATATAGGTTTTTTATCAAGCGATTTTATAATTTCATTAAGCCTTTCCATAAAAAATACCTACGATAAATTTTTTTAATTGGTTAAAGAATACACTGCTTTTGATTTTATCGAAGATATAAATAAAAGCGATACGGTGTCAATCGTATCGCTTTTTATCTATCCGATTAAATAAATATAAATTTCCTGCGATTAAAATGACATTCAGCAATGTGTTCAATTAAATTTGTCATAATAATCACTTCCTAATAAATAATATGGTATTATTATATTCAATTATTAAAAATATGTCAAGACCTAATTTATAAATTCTATATCAATTCTCCCATTTGAAGTTGTTACATCAAGTATTTTATTTCCCGCTTTCATACTTTCCGGCAAGGAATTTTTTCCGTTTGACGTTCTGCTGGTTATATCAAAATCAGTTATTTTCCCTAAAATATTTCCTTTTACGGATCCGTTTGACGTCTTGCAAACAAAGCCTGTTCCTACATTTAAATCCTTAAAAGAAATCGCTCCGTTTGACGTAAATGCGCTGATTTTTCCTGAAAAAGACGTTTTCTCCAGAGATATTCTTCCGTTGGAAGTAGTCATTTCTATATTTTTCCCTTTTAAATCGTCTGTTTCTATACGGGCATTTGAGGTTTGACAGTCTATATCTCCTTCAATATTTACATTTTTTATGCTTATTGATCCGTTTGATGTTTTAAAATTTCCGTTTGTTATATTAATATTTTCCGTTTCAATTCTTGCATTTGAAGAAGTTAAACCCAAATTGCCGCACCCAATATCTTTTACATCAATTGCCGCATTTGACGTTTGTATTTTTATATTTCCCGAATAATCAGAAGGCACCTGCAAAATTACATCTCTTTTCTGAAAATTTATATTGAAAAAATTTTTATACCACTTACGATTATATATTTTTTTCATATATAAAATTCCGTTATTTTCCGTTATTTCATAATAATCATCTTCATTTTCAAAATATTTTATATGTATTTTATCATCAAAAGATAAAACAACCTCTACCCCTGTGTTTGAATCATCTATTTTAATATCGTTTATAACAGAGGCGGGAATATATGAATTTTCTCTGTAAGGTGACGCTGTGCTTATATTTTTAAAATTAAAACCTGCCATAATAAATCCTCCTGTAAAAATTAATAGTCCAAGCAAAAGACAAACGGCTGCAATTATGTATATTTTATTTGATTTCATCTTCAGAGCCTCCTTTTTTTATAAATAAGGATTTTATCTTTTTTAATATATATGAAGAAAATTTAATAATCTCTTTAACAACAAATATCATAGGTTTTATCAAAAAAAGCGTCAAAGAAGCTAAAACAAAAGCAGCTCCTATAGAACATAATCCTGCGGCAGGCTTTATAAAAAGCGTTACTATTCCGCCGATAAAACAAAATACAGACGAAATTCCAAAAGCTGCAATCACTGCAAAAAGAGAAAATATTAAACTCCATATAACTATATAAAAAGCAAATATTACCATTGCAAATGCAAAAATAAGAGGAACCCATAAAGGACAGCCTAATATTGCTAAAGTAATCCACAAAGTCTTATTTGAAGATTTTTCTCTGCTTTCATCTATTCTTTCCTTCATAAGCTTTGAAAGCGGCATTTCAAGCTTTATGTTTTTTTCTATTTCTTCAAAACTTCCAAAAGCTTTTACAGCTTCCTCTTCCGATATCCCGTCTTCTATTTTGTCATTTATCATTTCTTCATAATAAAAAAGCGTTTTTTCCTTTTCTTCTTTTGGTATCCCGGAAAGCTTTAAAGAAAGCTCCGATAAAAATGTTTCTTTATTCATTTTTCTGTTCCCCCCTGTGCATCGTTTATAAAATTATAAACCTTCATTACTTCCTGCCATTCAAAAATAAAATCTTTTATTTTTTCTTTTCCTTTTGTTGTTATTTTATAATATTTTCTTAACCGTCCGTTATGTTCAACTGAATATACAGTAAGCATCTGTCCGTTTTCCAAACGCTTTAATATAGGATAAAGTGTAGATTCCGATATTTTTATACAAGGAGTAATATCTTTTATTATCTTATACCCGTACGAATCCCCTTTATTAAGAACAGTAAGGACGCAAACCTCAAGAAATCCTCTTTTGAGCTGAACATCCATTAAATTTCTCCTTTGCTATTTTATAATACTTCTTAATGCAATATATTATATACCGCATAGTATAATATGTCAAGCAGTATATAAAAATAAATAAAAAATCACTGCAAAAGTTTGCAGTGATTTTTTATTATTTAATTGTTCCAGTTCCCGAAACAAAAATATTTTTCTGTATTGTATTTGAAGCCATTGTATATGAATGATGAATTATTCCACTCCAATAACCAACATCGACAGTTCCCCAAGCCTTGTATGGAATATTATATCCTGCCGAATTCTTATAATATACAGTAAATTCACAATTTGCGGTATATCCAGGTCCCTGATGCCTTATTGAAGGAGAAGTAAAAGGTTTATACAAAAATTCACCCATATTGTTTTTATATGTAACCTTTACCCCATCATATCCTCCGTTATTATTAAGTGAATTAGAAACTCTTTCAGATATTATAGCAGTATTATTAATACTTATAGGAACAGGAAAAAAGCCCATTGGATCTATTTCAATATTCGAATTATATATATACGGTATTGAAAGAGTAAAATTTCCATTTGACTTACTTTCCGGCATAACATCTTTTGCTTATATAATATACCCGCCGAAATTTACATTAGGCACTGTGAAACTTAAATTGCATATAGTATCATTAAAAGAAAATCCATAAGCTCCGGTATTCACTTTACTTTTAATATAATCTTTCACAACTTCATCGTCGCAATGTAACTTCATATAAGCTCTATAACTCAGATTGGAGCTTACTGTTTTAGGATAAAATATAGATACTCCGATATAATTTCTCCTGTTTTCAGGTATATCTTGTCCGGTATATAAATAATAATCAGAAAAAGCCCAACTATATCCGCTAACACTGCGCTGCGAAACATACATACCTTTTTCTGTATTCATGGAATATTCGCTTTCTCCGCTGCTTTCACCCATATCTATTTCAGGCACATCCGAATCACTGGTTTCGTCCACTTTTGATACATAATCAGGAATCTCTTCCTGGGTATCCTCCAAATCCTTTTGAATTATCTGGTATATTTCTTCAAATTCCTCGCCGAAAGCCATAGACTTAGAATTATCTGTTCCGTTTCCTATAACTGAATTTATAATAACTGACCCCGCAATTTTGTTTTCTGAATTAATAGAAGCAAAGCTTATTGTCATATCAGTACCTTTTCCGTCTAACAACATTCCGAATAACGCCGCTTTTTGAGCAGCTTTACCATTTATATTATATTCATCCATTTCTCCGGTAGCGATATATTCTACTTTTTTATTATCAAGCAATATATATCCGTTAGCTGTTACAGAATTGTCCTGAATTTTTGTAATATTAATATTTACATCATTGTCAGCACTATTTGCAGCTTTATAATTTTTATCAGTAATAAAAGGATTTTTTTCATTCTTACTTAAAGTAATGTTATAATCAGTGTTAACTTCCGCAAAATTTACCGAATTATTATTTTGAGCTTTTACAAACAAAAATAAAACTGTTGGCAGTATTACCGCAATTGAAAGTATACTTATAATTATTTTTTTCATTTTCTTTCCCTTCCTTTAATCGACAGAAATAAATTGAGTATTTAAAATTGAATATATAGGACGTTTTTTCAATGATATTTTTATATAAGGATAATATTTTGAATTGTCATTTGACAAAAATATCACATTTTCATCTCCGACATTTTGAAAAACAAGACCTTTGTTCTCAAAATACGGATCATATCTCCAGCAATTCTTGCTGTATTCCGTAATATCTATACTGTTCAGAGAGAGAGATACATTATTCCTTGTTAAAAATTGAGTATTTAATATACGGTTTGACCAAGTAAGCATTGAACTTGACCATTGTTCATTAACTACGGAAACATCAATTTCTGAAGTGCAGTCATTTAATACATAAAAATTAAAACAGCTCTTGTTAATATCTTCTTCTCTTATTGTATTAAAAAACCATTGAAATTTACTTCTTACATAATATTCCGAATTTTCGTTTGAAGCAAGTTCTATAATATTTGATAAATAAGACGGAGTACTCCCGTCTGAATTTATAACCGCATCAGGGCAGCTTTCAACGCTGTAATCAAAAGATAAATCTATTACATTTTCTCCCGCTATATCTATACACAACATATTATTATCTTCTAATCTAATGTCCTCTGTTTTTATATTATTATAAGCATCTTTTATAATAGGTTTTTGAACAACAAAAATGTTTTCTCCGTTCTGGCTGAAAACTACAGTTCCGTTATTAAGACAATTATAATCTCCGTTTACAGAAATTTTTAAGTCTTTTTCAAAATTATCTTTTGTATGTAGTTCAAATTTTATTCCTATATTAGATGGATAGACATATAGTATGGCACATTTACTTTGATATTTTATTGCTGATACTTCATCTCCATACATATTTTTAAATATGACTCTTTCACCTTTTGAAAAATCTTTATAATTTACAAAATTAAATGAAACCTCATAATCATTTGAAACTATAAAATTTTCCTTTAATTTTTTAGGAATAGAAACATTAATATTATTTCCCTTATTAGTAAATCTTTCAAAGGATTCTTCTATTAAAGTATTGTCAATTAATTTATACAGTCCATCTTCCCTGTATAAAGTAGGAGAATAAAAAATATATAAATCTGCAGTACCATCCTCATTTTCGTACATAGCTGTATATGGTGAAGCATATTGTTGAATAAAACCGGGATCATTTATAACATTATAAAAATATTTACTATTTTCATTTAAAGTCTCATTTTTATTACATCCATTTAAACATAAAATAATTAGCATTACTGAAATAAATAAAAATTTTTTCATTATTATTCTCCTATATATATAGTTATTATATAATGTATAGGAATTATATGTCAAATTTTTTTAAAGACAAAAATCGCCTTTTTTTATTCTTTTTCGATAAGCTAGACATTCCTTATAATAAAAAAGACTTTCGGAAATTTTCCGAAAGTCTTAAAATCAGTAACAATCTTATTTTAAAGCTTCTTCAACAGCAACCGCACAAGCAACAGTAGCTCCAACCATCGGGTTGTTGCCCATACCGATAAGTCCCATCATTTCAACATGGGCCGGAACTGAAGAAGAACCTGCAAACTGAGCGTCGCCGTGCATTCTTCCCATTGAATCTGTCAAACCGTAAGACGCAGGACCTGCTCCCATATTATCAGGATGAAGAGTTCTTCCTGTTCCTCCGCCGGACGCAACAGAAAAATATTTTCTTCCGCTTTCATAAGACCATTTTTTATAAGTTCCCGCAACAAGATGCTGGAATCTTGTAGGATTAGTGGAGTTACCTGTAATAGATACGTCAACTCCTTCGCTTTTCATAATAGCAACACCTTCAAGAACATCGTTTGCGCCGTAAACACGTACCTTTGATCTTTCACCGTCTGAAAAAGCAACTTCTCTTACAATTTTAAGTTCTGCATTATAAAAATCAAAATCAGTTTCTACATAAGTAAAACCGTTAATTCTTGAAATAATATACGCTGCGTCTTTGCCAAGTCCGTTAAGAATAACTCTTAAAGGCTGCTTACGAACCTTATTTGCAGTTCTTGCAATACCGATAGCGCCTTCAGCTGCGGCAAAAGATTCATGACCTGCAAGAAAACAGAAACATGAAGTTTCTTCTCTTAAAAGCATAGCGGCTAAATTGCCATGACCAAGCCCAACACTTCTGTTTTCAGCAACAGATCCGGGAATACAAAATCCCTGAAGCCCAATTCCGATTGCTTCGGCAGCTTCCGCAGCATTTTTTACACCTTTTTTAAGAGCTATTGCGCATCCAAGAGTATATGCCCAAACAGCATTTTCAAAAGCGATAGGCTGAACACCTCTAACGATTTCGTCAACATTGATACCCTTTGAAAGACAGAAGTCATTGCAAGCATCAAGACTCTCGAAACCATATTCGGCAAGTACTTTTTCAATTTTTGCGATTCTTCTCTCGTAACCTTCAAACTTTGCCATAATATTTTTCTCCTCCTGTCTTATTCTTCTCTGGGATCGATATATTTTACGGCTTCATTATATCTTCCGTAAGTACCGATATTTTTTTCGTATGCTTCAGCAGGCGCAACGCCTTTTTTAATCTGTTCCATCATTTTTCCAAGATGAACAAACTTATAACCAATTACTTCATCATTTTTATCAACCGCAAGATTTAATATATAACCTTCAGCCATTTCAAGATATCTTACGCCCTTAGCTTTTGTACCGAACATAGTACCAACCTGAGAACGAAGTCCTTTTCCAAGGTCTTCTAAAGAGGCTCCTACAGGAAGTCCGCCTTCTGAGAAAGCAGTCTGAGTTCTTCCGTAAACAAGCTGTTTAAAAATTTCCCTCATAGCAACATTGATAGCGTCACATACAAGGTCAGTATTAAGAGCTTCCAAAATAGTTTTACCCTGAAGTATTTCACAAGCCATAGCGGCAGAGTGAGTCATTCCGGTACATCCCAAAGTTTCAACCAAAGCTTCCTCAATAATACCTTCTTTTACATTTAAAGTAAGCTTACAGGCACCCTGCTGAGGAGCACACCAGCCC
>CAKTDK010000038.1 GCA_934541205.1 uncultured Eubacteriales bacterium | reverse complement strand
GAAAATTTTTTGTAATCAGCAAGAACTATATGTTTTGTTTGGAAAGATATTGCAGAAAACAGGAATAACAATAAAAGGAGGAGAAAAGGCAGAGAAAAAGAAAGGGAATATTTTAATGTTATTGACGAGAAGAGTTAGTGATGAAGAAAAATCTTTTTTTGCCATTGGTGAAAAATGAGATAAAAGAAAAAATATATAAAAACGCTTTTGTCTTGCTCAATTTAGTATAATAATTTTCAAATAGGTCAGCAGCTGAATAATTTAAAAAAGGCAATGAATACGAATAATTTCATAAGAATCAGAGAAAAGATTCTTCACATTCTTTCGGAATAATATGGGGGGAACGTTCAGAATGACAGTATAGAAATTCGGAATGATATGAGGGAATGTTCAGAATAATAGTATAGAAATTTGGAATGACAATAAGAGGATTAAAATATTATAAAGCAGTATCTGGATAATATTATGGAGGTATATAAAATGACATGGTGAAAATATTTGTAATTATAACAGAAAGTTAAAACGACAAGAGGGTATAGGAATGTAGAAAAGATATGAGAACGATATGGAAAATTCGAAATAACGGTAAGAAGCGTAAAATTATGTAAGAAGTATTATATACCGTGGTAATAAAAATATATGGAATGTTCCATTAATAGTTGATAAGATATTTGTAAAGGTAGTTATTAAAAGACAATTCGATATGTTATTAGAGATGTTATTTTTTTGAGAAAGTTTTAATAAAAACTTAATACTTTTTTAGCAATATATTAATTAGTATATAATATAATTAGGTATACTAATTAATGAAGGTGGTAGTATGAATAAAGATGAGCTTGTAAAAGAATTTAGCAAAATGATGAAATTATCCCATAAAATAAGAATGAAACAAATTCAAAAAAACAGATTTTTCGGTGGAGAAAAGGGAATTCTTTTTTGTATAGACGATCTTATTGAAGAAAATTGTGAGGCAACTCCTTCTATAATAAGCGAGAGAATTAATGTAAAACGTCCTACAGTTACTACATCTCTTAATTCTCTTGAGGAAAAAGGATATATAAAAAGAACCTTAGATAAAAAAGACAGAAGAAAATTTGTAATAAGCCTTACTGAGAAAGGCCGAAAATGCGTTGTTGAAGAAAAACAGCGGCGAGAAGAAGAACTTTGTCATATAGTAGAAAGTCTTGGAAAAGACGATACAGAAAAATTGCTGGAGCTTTCAAATAAAGTAATAAATATATTAAACAGATACTATAATTAAACTACGTTTAAAAAAAATGAAAGGAATGATTTAATGAATAATTCAAAGAAGAAATATTATAAGTATATCCCTCTTGCTGTAATTTCTATTGTTTTATTATTTATACAGGCAATTTCTGATTTGAAGCTGCCAAATTATATGGCGGATATAGTGGATAAAGGAATTGTTACGGGCGATCAAAGCGTTATGATAAGCATAGGTATAAAAATGCTGCTTCTGGCTTTACTTATTGCTGTGGTAACAATACTTTCAAGTCTTACATCTTCTGTTGTAGGCTCAGGAGTTGCATCAAATTTAAGAGATGATGTTTTCAGAAAAGTAGAAAAATTTTCTCATTCGGAATTTGATAAGTTTGGAACAGCTTCGCTTATTACAAGAACAACAAATGATATTCAGCAGGTGCAGATGTTTTTAACTATGCTGTTAAAGATAGTTAGTTTTGCTCCCATAATGGGAATTGGAGGAGTAATAATGGCTCTTCAAACTTCGCCTGAACTTTCTTGGGTTATTGCTGTTGCTGTTGCTGTAATGCTTGTATTTATAGTTTTTATGTTTTTGGTAGCTTTTCCGAAATTTAAAATAGTACAGAAACTTATTGATAAGGTAAATTTAATTACCCGTGAAAATCTTACTGGAATGATGGTAATAAGAGCTTTCAATACCGAGAAACATGAAGAAGAACGTTTTGACAAGGCTAATAAAGATTTAACCAAAGTAAATTTATTTGTAAACCGTCTTATGGTTTTGATGATGCCTATTATGACTCTTGTTATGAACGGAACTACTGTTGCGGTAATGTATTTTGGTTCCGATATGATAAATACCGGTAATTTGGAAATAGGTAAAATGATGTCATTTATTCAATACGCAATGCATATTATTATGTCATTTTTATTTGTTTCCATGTCATTTATTATGATACCTCGTGCAGTTGTTTCTTATAAAAGAATAAAAGAGATATTAAATACTGATATAACGATAAAAAATCCCGCAAATCCTGTTCCTTTCAGTGAAGCAAACAAAGGTATAATCGAATTTCGTGATGTTACCTTTTCTTATCCCGGAGCTGATGAACCGGTTTTACATAACATTACCTTTTCAACAAAAAAAGGCGAAACTACTGCTTTTATAGGAAGTACAGGCAGCGGAAAATCAACCCTTATAAATCTTATTCCCCGTTTTTATGATGTTACCCAGGGGGAAATATATGTTGACGGTGTAAATGTAAAAAATGCGGATATAAAGAAATTAAGAAACAAAATAGGATATATTCCTCAAAAGGGAGTCCTTTTTTCCGGTACTATAGAAAGCAATATAGCTTATGCGGATCCTGAAAATATTTCGAGAGAAGATGCAATGAAAGCTGCTGAAATTGCCCAGGCAGAGGAATTTATAAATACTAAAGAAGAAGGATACGACACTCCTATTGCTCAAGGAGGAGGAAACGTTTCGGGCGGTCAGAAACAAAGACTTTCTATTGCGAGAGCTCTTGCAAAAAAACCGGAATTTTTTATATTTGACGATAGTTTTTCGGCTCTTGATTTTAAGACGGACGCCGCGCTTAGAAAGGCTTTAAAAGAAAACATTGATGATGCGACAATTCTTATAGTTGCGCAGAGAATAAGTACTATTATGAATGCGGAACAAATAGTAGTATTGGATGAAGGAAGAATTGTAGGAAAAGGAACTCACGATGAACTTATGAAAAATTGTGAAGTTTACAGAGAGATAGCATATTCACAGTTATCAAAGGAGGAATTGGCATGAGTGAACAGAAACAGTCAGCTCCTCATAGAAGAGGTCCTATGGGAGGTCCGGGAGGCGGACCGGGCGGACCTCATGGTATGATGGGGGAAAAATCAAAGAATTTTAAAGGTACTATGGTCAGTTTGATAAAGCATCTGAAAAAGTTTATTCCTCATTTTATAATAGTTATGCTTTTTGCATTTTTAAGTACCGTTCTTGTTGTTATAGGACCTAAAGTAAGCTACAGATAAAATCCAGGAGGGAGTAATTCAGCGTCAGGTATATGATATGATTATGGAAAAAATGCCTGAAGGAACAACTTCTCTTCCGGCAGGAATTACAGGGGATATAATTCTTGAACAGATTCCGGAGCAGTACAAGGATAATATAAATGACGCTATGAAAGCGGCAATCCAGGATGCTGATTTTTCTGAAAGGCCTATGATTGACCTTTCGGAAGTAGGAAAATTCTTAATTTTTACGTTGATTATATATGTTGCTTCAGGATTGCTTTCATATATTCAGGGATTTATTATGACAGGAGTTACCCAAAAAATAACCTATGAATTCAGGCGTGATATTTCCCATAAAATTAATCGGCTGCCTTTGGGATATTTTCACAGACAGACTACAGGTGATGTTTTATCCCGTATTACAAATGACGTAGATACCATAAGCCAAAGCTTAAGCCAAAGCCTTACTCAGATTATAACAGCTTTTACCGGAGTTATAGGTATACTTATAATGATGTTTTCAATAAGCTGGATACTTACAGTCGTTTCTCTTTTGGTAATACCTATATCTTTGATACTTGTAAGAATTGTGGTAGGTTTTTCTCAAAAGCATTTTAAAAACCAGCAAAAATATCTTGGCCAAATAAACGGTCATATAGAAGAAATGTACGGTGGTCATACTGTTATAAAAGCTTTTAATAAAGAAAATGATTCAATAAATGCTTTTGAACAGATTAATGAAAAGCTTTATAAAAGCGCTTGGAAAAGCCAGTTTTTATCAGGACTTATGATGCCTGTTACAAACTTTATAGGAAATATAGGATACGTTGCGGTATGTGTTCTCGGAGGCCGTCTTGCGCTGAGCAATATGATTACAATAGGCGGTATACAAGCATTTTTGCAGTATATAAAACAGTTTAATCAGCAGATAAGCCAGGTAGCCAGCATATCTAATACTTTGCAGGCGACTGCGGCTGCAGCAGAGCGTGTATTTGAATTTTTGAATGAAGAAGATGAAATTCCTGAAAGTAAAAATCCTATAAAAATTGATGATGTAAAAGGTCAGGTAATATTTGCTCATGTTAATTTTGGGTATGAAAAAGGTCAGACTATAATAAATGATTTTAATACTATTGTGGAACCGGGACAAAAGGTTGCTATAGTAGGACCTACAGGAGCAGGAAAAACAACCATGGTTAAGCTTCTTATGAGGTTTTTTGATGTAGATCAGGGAGCTATTTTGATTGACGGAATAGACATTAAAGATATGAAGCGTAAAGATCTCAGAGATACTATGGGAATGGTTTTACAGGATACGTGGCTTTTTAACGGTTCTATAAAAGAAAATATTAGATACGGAAATCTTAATGCTACCGATGAACAGGTAATAGAAGCTGCAAAAGCAGCTCATGTTCATCATTTTATAAAAACACTTCCGGGCGGATACAATATGGAGCTTAATGAAGAAGCGTCAAATGTTTCTCAGGGACAAAAACAGCTTTTGACTATTGCCAGAGCTATTCTTTCAGACCCGAAAATACTTATTTTGGATGAGGCGACAAGTTCTGTCGATACAAGAACAGAGGTGCTTATTCAGAAAGCTATGAATGCTCTTATGGAAGGAAGGACTTCCTTTATAATAGCTCATAGGCTTTCTACAATTAAAGACGCCGATAAAATTCTTGTTATGAATAACGGAGATATTATAGAACAAGGAACTCATGATGAACTTATGAGTTTGGAAGGTTTTTATTATAATTTGTATAACAGTCAGTTTGAAAAATCATAAAAATTTAAAACCGCTTACAGAATTAATTCTGTAAGCGGTTTTTATCGGCAATAGAATAATAGAACTTTATATGAAATGTAAGATAAGAAATATTCTCCATTTTTAAAAGGGGAAAATAATATAGATATAGTTTTTTTGCGCCTTTTTAGTGGCTTTAGACTTTCTTAATGCTTATTATATTTTAATTAAATACAAATTTTTCAACAGCTTTTGCGGCTCCGTCTTCATCGTTGGAAGAAGTGACATAATTGCATATTTTTTTAATTTCATCGTCGGAATTTAACATTGCTACGGAAAGGCAGGGTAAAGAAAGCATTGAAATATCATTTTCATTATCTCCTATAGTCATAACATTTTCTATAGAGATTTTTAAAATACTGCATAAATGGAGAATAGCATTTCCTTTTGAAGCTTCTTTGTTGTTTATCTCAAGATTTGTTTCATTTGAACTTGTAATAATTATATCGCGGATATCTTGTAAAGCTGTTTTTATCTCTTTTCTTACTTTTTGTGAGGCGGGAGTTATATAAAATTTTTCGGGAGATATAGAATTTGATAATACAAAATCATATATATCTTCAGTATTTACGGTAGTTTTTCGAAAATGTTCAAGAGCTTCTGCCGAAAAACCGTGTTTTTCAAGAGATAAACATTGTTTGTGAGATGAATATGGCTTTCCGTTATAATAAATTTCCGTAAAATTATCAAAATCCTTTAAGATACCAATTATTGTTTTTGTTTTTTCAAAAGGAATGACATTTTTATAAATAACTGATTTATTTATAAAATCCGTTATGCAAGCTCCGTTTGAAGAAATAATGTATTTTATGCCTTTGATATCAGTGACGCATTTTGGAATTTCCGAAAAAACTCTTCCTGTTACCGGAACTGTAAAGATATTTTTTTCAGCTGCCTCTTCAAAAACTTCTTTTGTATAAGAGGTAACATTTAAATTTGAATTAAGAAGAGTTTTGTCAAGATCAAATGCAATAAGCTTTATTTTCATATTTTACTTCCTTTTTGTTGCATTTATAAATGGATATGTTTTATAATAATTATAACATTAAAATACGGAGAATAAAACAATGATATATGAAATGAAAAATACGGGAGTTATAGTATCCGTAGATTCAAAAGGAGCAGAACTTGTTTCTCTTATTGATTACAGCGGTATTGAGTATATGTGGCAAAAAGACGGAAGGTACTGGGATGAATGTTCTCCCTTACTTTTTCCTATTGTAGGAAGACTTGAAGGAGGAAGATATTTTTTTGACGGAAAAAGCTATGATATGCCTCTTCACGGATTTTTACGCAATAAGGAGTTTAAGCTGATTCATAAAAGTGAAAATAAAATGATGTTTTCATTTTCTTCCGATGAGGATACAAAGAAAATATATCCGTTTGATTTTAATTTTATAACTACTTATACTTTGGAAGAATACAACCTTAATGTAAGATTTGAAATAACAAATACAGGAAATGAAAAAATGCCTTTTTCCGTGGGAGCCCATCCGGGATTTAATATTCCTTTACAAAAAAATGAAAGTTTTGAAGATTACAGAATTATTTTTGAAAAAGAGGAAAATGCAAGTTGTCCTCAAATAGATGAAAATTGTATAATAAATTTTTTAAAAGAAAAAAAGATTTTAGATAATGAAAAGATACTTATGCTTGACCATGAGCTTTTTAAAAACGACGCTTTGATATTTCATGATTTGAAGTCGGAATATCTTATTTTGGAAAGTATTAAGTCTGGAAGAGGAGTTAAAATAGATTTTAAAAAGTTTCCTTATCTTGGTGTTTGGCAGTCTTACAGTAATGATACTCCGTTTTTATGTGTTGAACCTTGGCACGGCATGGGTATGTGCTCTGATGATACGGAATTTTTAAAAAAACGGGGAATGATATGCCTTGACAAAGGAAAGACTTTTTCAATAGATTATGAAATAACAGTTATATAATGAAATACGGATTGATTTAGCATATAAAAGTCATTTTTAGCAAAAGAAAAACGTTTTATTTATAAAAGTTGTTTTTTTAAACGTTTCTTTCTTATCAAAATGACGATATAAAGCTTTTAAATCAATCCGTATTTACAGAAGATTATTCAAGGCCCATAAAAAACAAAAGGGCTAGAGCTATAAGAAGTTCTGTATTTTTTTCTTTTTCCTGCATTAAAAAGAAAAAAAGTCCTATTAAAATCATGTCTTCTGTTTTAAGATTAGACATTTTGGCAGAGAGATTTCCGGTTCCGCCTAAAAGATTTCCGAAAATTCCGCCTAAAAAATTATTATTCGGAGGATTTTGATTAGGAACAGATTCTTCATTATTTGCTGTTTGATTATTAAAAGTATTCTCATTTGGCACAGAGTTTGTGCTGCTGTTTTGAAAATTTCCCGAAAATGATTTTAAAAGGTTTTCAATATCAAAAGGAATATTTTGTTCAAAAAATTTTTCATCGGTAAAATTTGAAGTATTATCAGGAGAATTTTCCTCAGGAATATCTTCCGTGTCATAAGAAATCGGCGGAAGTGCATTTAAAATGGGTTTTGAAGAACTATTTTGATTTTCATTTGGAATATTTAAAGAATATGTATTTTGTATGTTATCGATTTTTTCTTCGTTTAAGCTTAAGGGAGGACTATTGGCTTTTAGAGCATTTTCTTTGGTATAAGAGGCTTCGTCTTGTTCTGTTTTTTCAAGGTTCAAATCATCAGCCAATTTTATTCACCTCACAGTTTTATAAGCTTTGTAATATCAAATCCGAATAGTTTTGCTATTTGAACATATTTTAAAAGCTGGCATAAATTATCTATACCGCTTTGACGCTGAGAATTTACAAAAGGTTTCAGTGACATAAGAAAACGGGAAGCGTTGTCGCCTTGCTGATTAAATCCACCTATTCCTCCGGAAGAATTACTTCCTTGCCCTCCGAGACCTCCAAGCATTCCAAAAAGCATGGAAGGGTCAAACCCTCCTGAAGAGCTTGGCGGAGGAGTTTGATTTTGCTGATTTTGAGGCGGCTGCTGACCGAGTGACGATAATACGGAGTTTAGCATTTCGGGATTTATATTATTTAAAAGGGAGGATAAATCAAAACCTTGATTTTGTCCGGTGTTATTATTTGGCTCAGCGGAAGATGTATTGTTTTGAGACGTATTTGCCGAAAAGGAATTTAAGAGATTGTTTATACTGTCAGGATTTTGCATAATTTGTGACAGCATAGCATTTATGTTATCCATAGAAAAAGCATTATCATCCATATTTATCCTCCTTTTTTTATTTTATAAGTAAAAAACGGAATATTATTTATTGTTCATCATATCGTTGAGCTTTTCTTTAGCTTCTTTTGTTGCAAGAATATTTTTTGCTTCATTTGGGTTATTAAGAACTTGCTGTATTTTTTGTATATCATCTGAAGAAAGGTTCTTAAATGCATTTTGTACTTGAGGATTTTTTAATAATGATTGAAGCATTTTGTTGTCTTTGTTTTTGTTTAAAGTATCCTCAAGCTGTTTTTTGAAAGTTTCTTCGCTGGGACTTTGATTTTTATTTCCAAAGGGTAATTTCATAATAATCGCTCCTTAAAATATTTTATAATAAATTACTATGAACAAATTGACAATATAATTCTGATATCGTATTATATTGTATGTATAATTAGTAAAAAAGGTTCTGATTTTTATGGATTATTTGATATTTTCAGACAGTCATGGCGATTATATTACTATGTTAAAAATAATAGAAAAAAGACATCCTAAAGGAGTTATTTTTTTAGGCGACTGTGTAAGAGATATAGAGAAAGTTAAAGTAACTGTTCCAAATATTGATTATAAAATAATAAGAGGGAATAATGATTATTATGTTAATTATCCCGATGAGGAAATTATATTTCTTTCAGATACAAGGATATTTTTGTGTCACGGGCATAAACAAAGAGTTAAATTGGGTAATACTTATATAACGGATTATTGTATAAAAAAACATTGCGATATGGTCTTTTTCGGACATACGCATAAACCGCTTTGTGAATATAATAACGGAGTTCTTCTTTTTAATCCTGGAAGTATAGGCTATCCTTATATGGGAGAAAAAACTTATGGGATTCTTTCATTAAATAAAGGAGAAAACGGAGTAAAAACATCTATTCAGACAATAAAAGATTGATTTTAGTATATATTTTTGTTATTTTGTTACATTGATTTAATATATTATATAGCTTATGATATTAACTGCACAAATGAAAGAGAGAAGGGTTTTTTTGCATAAAGAAATTGTTAAGGGTAAATCCAATGCGTTCTTTTTGGTTCTTATAACAGTTACTATAGGACTTGCTCTTATATCTTTGCTTAATTTTTTTGATTTGGAAAAATACAGAACAGTTTTTGAACTTATTATTCTTGTTTTAACTGTTATAGCTGTTTTTATAATTTTAAGATTTTGTCTTTGTCAGTTTATATATGTAATTATTAATGATAAGTTTGTTATCCATCGTATAATGGGTAAAAAAGATGAAATTGTATTTTCTTTGGAATTTTCTAAAATCGAAAAAATAGGGAAGAATAAAGATACAGATTTTTCAAGGTTTGGAAAAATCAAAGGCTCTTTTAATTTTGGTCAAAGATTATTGACAAAAAATATGTACGGAGTTATTTATAAAAATAAATTCGGCGACTATTCAAAATTTTCTTTTGAACCAAGTTCTCAGCTTTTGGAGCTTTTTGAAGAAAAGCTTGAAGATTTTAATCCCGAAAGCAATAAATAGATTATAACCCCCTTACAAAACTTATAAGGTTTTTGTGAGGGGATTTTTGTATAAAGTTGTAAAGAAGTTTTATGACAGACCGTAACAAAAGAAAAATATTTTTCAAAAAGTTAAGTTTGTAATTTAAAAAGATTAGATAAATAAGGATATAAACATATATAAATAATATCAAAAAAATTTTTGATTTTTTAAATTTATATTTATCTGGAATGAATTTATTATTTTATGGCTGAATAAACGTGTTTGATTTGACATATTTTAATTATTCTGTTATCAATAAATATAAAAGGAGGTATATAAAATGAAAAAGGTTATTTGTATTTTACTTGTTTTATCAATGGTTTTTTCTTTAATGGGAATTAGTGTTTTTGCAGCAGAAGAAAGTATCGGACTTATGCAGTGGAAATTAAAAGATAAAACCGAAGGCGGATGGCTTGGACAAATGGCGGGCGTTGCCTGGGGACAGGCTACGGAAGCGGATGCTCAGGGAAGACTTCTTACAGAACAAGAGGTTCCTGTCTGGAGTCCAAGTGATATTAACCGAGCTTTTAATGAAGACGATTTATATATTGAAATTCCTTTAATGAATGCGCTTTATGAACATGGCTTGGATTGTGATATGGTTTATTTATCCGATCAGTATAAAAACTGCGGATTTAATTTGTGGCATGCCAATTTATATGCAAGAGATAACCTCAATAAGGGAATAGAATATCCGGCCTGCGGAAATTATAAATATAATCCTCACAGTGATTGTATTGACTGGCAGATTGTTGCGGATTTTGTTGGACAGATGTATCCGGGACTTGTAAATGAAGCAATTAAAAAAGCTTATGAAATCGGTCATATAATGTCGTACGGCGACGGTACTTACGGTGGTGTATTTATATCTGCAATGCATGCAAAGGCTTATGTTGCCAAAAGTGTTGATGAGATAATAGATGCGGGTATTAAATCAGTTCCGGAGGGAAGCGATTTCAGAACAATTTTGGATGAAGTTATGACTTATTATAACGAAGGCAAAACTTGGCAGGAAAACTGGGAACTTATAAATAAAAAATGGCTTAATACAGACAGATGTACAAGCGGATATAATAATCCTTTAAACATTGATGCAAAATTTAACGCAGCTTTTGTTTTGATAGGCCTTTTATACGGAGACGGTGACTTTGAACAATCAATGAAAATTTCTATGCTTTGTGGTCAGGACAGCGACTGTAATCCTTCTTCTGTAGGGGGAATTTTGGGAGTATTTTACGGAGCGGAAAATTTGCCTTCTAAATGGGTTGGAAGAATAAAAAGAGAAACATATAATTTTCAGGGAACCGATTATAATTTTGAAAAAGCTGTGGAGGTAAATGTAAAATTATCGGAAGAGGCGCTAAGTAAATACGGTGGAGTGCTTGATGGTTCAAGATGGTATATACCTATTGAAAATGAAATAATTCCTGCTCCCTTTGAACAGACTCCGAAGGGACCGGTTATGGATATAAGAGGTTTTCTCAATAACAATAATAAAGTAACTTTTAATTCTTATGCTACGGATATAAACGGAATTAAATCTTGTGTGTGGGATTTCGGCGATGGTAAAATATCAAAAGGGAATGTTGTAAGTCATACTTATGAAAAGTATGGTACATATCTTGTTACCTGTACTGTTGAAAACAGAAGAAATGAAACAATGACACAACAGATAAAAATAAATGTAAATAATAATATTGCGCATTTGGGAACTCCTATATGCAGTATTATGGAGCCTATTGGTGGCGGAAATAAAGATATTAATATTATAAAAGACGGAAATACTTCAAATCTGTTTGTTTCTGAACAGTATGATACGTTCAGTTACGGCGGCGGAGGTATTACAAATTATATTGGATATGAGTTTAAGGATGAACATTTGATAAATCAAGTTGTTTTTACAGAAGGAATGCATTTCCCAGACGGCGGATGGTTTGAAAACGGAGATTTAACTTTGCAGGGATATCGTGAAGGAACATGGGAAAATATTGAACTTCTTCCTTCTTCCGATAAATATACAAACGGAAATACACAAAACGATTTTGGCGCACCTTTTGAGACTTTTGTGTTTAATTTTAAACCTATTAGCGTTTCAAAAATAAGACTTATAGGGACAGCAGGCGGCTCAAATAAATTTATTTCCGTTTCTGAACTTCAGGTAAACGAATGTACTGAAAATGTATTGCCGGGAGAGGTTTCGTTGATTTTAACCGATAATTGCGGAACTGCGGAAGTAGCTGAAGATTACAGCAATAGCATAGATTTTGCAGTAAGCAAAAATACTGATGAAGAGAAAGTATATACTGATAAAATTAAACCTGTGATTGACGGTGAATATGATAACAGAAATTTAAAAGCCGGATATATTATCAGAGCAGATGAAGGATGTTATATTGACGGGATTTATTTAAACAAATGGGATTATAAAAATAATATAAACAGTCTGCCGACAGGAGAATCAAGCTGTGAATATGATGAAAACGGTAAAGTGATATCTGCATTGCTGACAGCAAAAACAAAACCGGATTCATCTATATATGTAACATTCGGAAATTATTTGCCAGACGAACCTAGCGGTGAGCCAAGCGGTGAAGTAACAGTAGAAGCAGACGACAGCATAGAAGCAGTAACAGTAGAAGGAACGAAAATAACAATCAAACCGGCAGCAGACGAAGTAAATGCAGTGATTAAAAATGAAAAGGGAGAAGCAATGAAGATATATGCAGATCCTGAAATGAA
>CAKTDK010000037.1 GCA_934541205.1 uncultured Eubacteriales bacterium | reverse complement strand
TTTCTATATCGCCTAAATTTTGCTGAACCAAATACCATTCTGTTCCGCTGTTTATATTAACATTCCATTTTTCGCTTATTTTTGCGCTGCCGTCTTGATAAAGAGTTACGAAAATATCAAGAGAATTGGTTTCCATATTATTTTGCGCAGCACAAGAAAAGGAAAAAGAAAAAACGAATACTAAACAGCATAAAAATATTAATATTCTTTTTTTCATAAAATTCTCCTTAATTAAAAGAAGGCATTTGAGATTTTTCTGTTTCGGTCTGCAAATATTCTCTTACAGAAAAGCCAAGCATACCTGAAATAAAACAAACAGGTATCTGTTTTATTGTACGGTTTAATTTTGTAACTGTATCATTATATACCATACGGCTTCTGCGTACATTGTTTTCATAAGTATTTACACTGTTCATAGTGTCTTTGTAAACCTGCTGAGCTTTTAAATCCGGATAATTTTCAGCTACTGCCATTATGTGAGTAAAGGCCTCTGTAATCATATTTTCCTGTTTGTCAATATCAGCGGGGGAGGAGTTTTTATTCAGAGGCTGTCTTGAAGCTACAGTATCCATAAGAGTTTTGTATTCGTGTTCGGAATAGTTTTTTGTAAGCTGGGCAAGAGCGGTTAAAGCATCCCATCGACTTGACATTTGAACGCCTATTTGACTTAATGAGTTTTGACAAAGTTCGTCAAGATTAACAAGTTTTCTTTGCGAAGCAACTACCCATAAAATAATAATTACGGCAATTGCTCCTAATACAATCCCTGTAATAGCAAGTCCTGTCATTTTTAAACACACCTTTCATAAATAAGTTTTTAGTTTTTTATTAAATTACTCATATTATATAATGCCGGTTTTTTATCTTTTAAGAAAGAAGCCGCTTTCAAAGCCCCGACAGCGAAAATTTCCTTACTTCTTGCACTGTGGGAAATAGTAATTATTTCATCTTTGCCTGCAAAAATAATTTCGTGTTCTCCGACAATTGTTCCGCCTCTGATAGCGGAAATTCCTATTTCTTTTTTCTCTCTTTTTTTACGAACGTCGTGACGGGTATATACATATTCGGTTTCTTCTTTTCTGGTTTCTTTAATAGCGTCTGCTATCATGAGCGCAGTGCCGCTTGGAGAATCAAGCTTTTGGTTATGATGTTTTTCAAGTATTTCTATATCAAAACTGTCTTCAAGAATTTCAGTCGCTTTTTTTGCAAGTTCAATAATTAAATTAACGCCTAAAGACATATTTGCAGAATAAAAAACGGGAACTTTTTTTGATAAATCATAAGCTTTTTGAATTTGTTCCTTGCTAAGTCCTGTAGTACATAAAACGCATGGAATAAGATTTTTTTCACAGTATGATATTGTTTTGTCAAATACCTTGGGATGAGAAAAATCCACAACGCAGCAAGGATTTTCTTTTACTTTATCATAGCTGTCATATATAGGATAATCAAAACCGTTTTCTGTAATAATATCTATTCCGCAAACAATATTTACATCAAAATCTTTTGCAATTTTGGAAATTACTTTTCCCATATTTCCGCTACATCCGCATAAAATTATATCAGTCATTATTTTTCTCCTTAAAAATATTTTAAAACAAAAAGCTTCGCAGAAAACGAAGCTTTTATAAAATTATATAAGTCCCAGTTCTTTCATAGAATTTTTTAATATTTCTTTTTTGCTTTGACTCATAGAAGTCAGAGGAAGACGCAAAGACATTGCATCGTACCCCATAAGTTCAAGAGCCGCTTTAATTGGGATAGGATTTACTTCTAAAAATAAATCATGGGATATTTTATTTAGTTTATTTGATAGTTCAAGACCTTCTTTAAATTTCCCGTCAAAAAACAATTGGCAAATATCATGGGTTTCTTTAGGTAGAATATTTGACATTACAGAAATAACTCCTTTTCCGCCAAGAGAGAGGATAGGAAGTATCTGATCGTCATTACCTGAATAAATATCAATTTCATCACCGCAAAGTGCTGCGATTTTAGCAACCTGAGATATATTTCCGGAAGCTTCTTTTACTCCTACAATATTTTTATGTTTTGAAAGCGTTTTAATAGTTTCAGGCTCCACATTGCATCCGGTGCGGCTCGGAACATTATATATAATAACAGGAATATCGACGCTGTCCGCTATTTTGGTATAATGAGTTATAAGACCTTGCTGTGTTGCTTTGTTGTAATAGGGAGTAACAACTAAAAGTCCGTCAACACCCATTTGCTGAGCATGTTTTGAAAGTTCAACAGCATATTTTGTATCGTTTGAGCCCGTTCCTGCAATAACGGGAATTTTACCGTTTACTGTTTTAACGGCAAATTCTATAACATCCTTATGTTCTTCGTCGTTTAAGGTAGCGGATTCGCCTGTAGTTCCGCACACTATAACAGCGTCGGTTCCATTTTCGATATTAAATTTTAAAAGCTTTTCAAAAACATCATAATTGACAGACAAATCTTCGTTAAACGGAGTAACTATTGCAACTCCTGTGCCTTTAAAAAGAGTTTTTTTCATAAAATCACCTTTATATTACTTTCCGTCTTTTTCCCATTGGGAAATAAGAACTTTAGCGATTTGTACTGCGTTTGAAGCAGCGCCTTTTCTGATGTTGTCTGCGACAACCCAAATATTAATACCATTTTCAACAGAGAAATCACGACGGATTCTTCCTACGAAAACTTCATCATGGCCTGTTGCATTAACTGCCATTGGATAAACATTGTTTTTTAAATCGTCTTCTATTACAATTCCCGGGGCATTTTTTAAAGTTTCAATAACTTCACTTAATTCAAATGGTTTTTCAAACTCAAGATTTATGCTTTCACTATGACTGTTAAAAACAGGGACTCTTACTGCGGTAGCTGTAACTTTTATGCCGTCGTCATGCAAGATTTTATGAGTTTCGTTTACCATTTTCATTTCTTCCTTTGTATATCCGTTTTCTTCAAAAACATCTATATGGGGAAGGCAGTTTGAAAAGATAGGATAAGGGAATTTTGTTGGAGCTTTTCCTGAAATGCCGTCTTCCAAGTCTTTATATCCCTGCTGACCTGCTCCGGAAACAGCCTGATATGTCGAATAAACCACTCTTTTAATTTTAAATTTGTCGTGAAGGGGTTTCATGGCAACCATTGCCTGAATAGTGGAGCAGTTTGGATTTGCAATTATTCCATTGTTCCAGGATATATCTTCGGGATTTACTTCAGGAACAACCAAAGGTACTTTTTCATCCATTCTCCATGCGGATGAATTGTCGATTACAATACAGCCTTTTGATGCTGCAATAGGAGCAAATTTTTCAGAAGTGCTTCCTCCTGCGGAAAATAATGCTATGTCAATATCTCTGTCAAAAGAATTTTCGGTAAGTTCTTCTACAGTATATTCTTTTCCCATAAAATTTATTTTCTTTCCGGCAGATTTTTTTGATGCGAAAAGATAATAATTTTCAACAGGAAGACTGTAGCGCCTACTACAGCGACGTTATAACGTTTCATATTTTATTCCTCCAAAAATTATAATCTTAAATAAAAATAAAAACCGGTTGAAAAACCGGCTACAAATGTAATATAATGATATTATGAAGTTACAAATGTAGATAGCTCTCCATCAAAAATAGTGATGACAGTTAATCAGCTGTTAGCCGGTATAACCAGAAGATTTTATTTGCGGTAAAAATCTTCTTCGGCAAATATTCCTTTCCTGAATAGTCATAAATTCCGCAAAATTTCCTAAACAGTACTATTAATATCCGCACCTCTATCTTATTTATTTTTTATAATTTTATCACTTAAATATATACGTGTCAATAAGATTTTTCATATATTTACGTTATTAACAAAATTTATGCCTTGACATTTATTTTGTTTGAAATATAATACAACAAGAAAGGATGTATAAAATGAAAAGATTGTTTACGTTTTTTTTGATAATATTGGTTATTGTTTCTGTTTTTTCAATAAACGCAGACGCGCTGCCTTCTGTTCCTGCCAATGCAGTTATGAAAATAGGCATTGAATATGATAATAATATGCATTTTTATTCAAAAATAAAAAATGATAAAAGCTGGCCTTATGAGTTTGGATATATTGACAGCAACAGAAATTTTGTAAAGCTTTATGAAACTTTTTCAGATGAGTATTATATTTCTATTGTTGAAGATAAAACTTTTTATCATGATACGGTAAAAGGACTTATCGGAGAAAATTCATCCGATGGCGATAAGCTTATTTATAATGCTCATTTGGAGTCTGATAATTCTTATTCTTTTTATTGGGATGTAAAAAATAAGGTTACAGAATTTAGAAATAAAGGTATAAACTGTTTTCCCGCTTATGTAAACGGAGTTTTTAAAATAAGATTCGGTAATTATTCTTCTATAAACAGCGCCTCTTCCGATAAATCAAATATGCAGTCTAAAACGGGATTGATTTTATCTGCCGTAGGATATGGCGGATCTACTGTTACAGTTTACGACATGAAAAATGACAGAATAATGTATGAACATTCGGATTTAAAGACATTTGCGTTCAGAACAGTTCAAAAAAGCGGTGACGAAAGCGTAATAATTAAATATAATACTCATATAAGCCCTTCTTCAACAAGAAAATACAGAGGTGCCTTTACATATGAGAGAATAAACGGCGGAGCTTTTAAAATAATAAGCGTTTGCAGTATGCAGGATTATTTAAAAGGAGTAGTTCCGAATGAAATGAGTCCCAGCTGGCCTTTGGAAGCGTTAAAAGCACAGGCTATTTCCGCGCGAAACCTTGCTGTAAACTCTTATGTAAAATCAAGGCACAGCGGATATGATTTTGATATGTGCGATACTACTCATTGCCAGGCATATTACGGATGTGACAGAGAGTCCTCCAATACGGCTGATGCTGTAGACCAGACTTATGGACAGGTTTTGACTTATAATGATCAAATAGCTCAGATATATTATTATGCCTCAAACGGAGGATATTCCGAATCGGCACATAACGCATGGGGCGGAAGTGATTATCCGTATCTTCAGCCTGTTCCGGACGATATGGAAGACGAATATTTGGGAGAAGTATATAAAACAAAATGGACCAATACGGCAACACCTTCACAGATTTCGGAATCTTTAAGAAAAAAAGGATACGATATATCGGGAACCATTAAAAACCTTTCGGTGCTCCAAACTACAAATCCTGCCGGAAATGTTTACGAAATATCAGTAGTTGACGGCAACGGTAAAGAAACAAAAATAAAAAATACCGATAAAGTCAGAATTGCTTTGTCCGATTATGTAAAATCACCAAGATTTAAGCTTATAAAATCCGCAGGAGTTTATTTAAAAAGCGGACGTGAACAAGCTGCCGGTTTTTCCGGTACCAGCTTATATGCTTTGACAGATAAAGGCACCAATTATGTAGATTACGGAAATACTGCTTTAAAGGCTATAGACGGAGATAAACAAGTAAAGGATGTAAGTTCATTTGACACAACTTATACTTTTGACGGCAGCGGATGGGGACATAATGTAGGAATGAGTCAGCACGGAGCTTACGGAAGAGCAAAAGCGGGACATACTTGCCGGCAGATACTTGAATATTACTTTAAAGGAACAAAAATTCAAACATTAAAATAAATAATTTATAAAGGATTGTAATATATTTTGGAATTATTAAAGAAAAAAGATTTTTATTATGAGCTTCCGCAGGAGCTTATTGCTCAAACTCCGATTAAAAACAGAGATGAATCAAGACTTCTTGTATTAAATAAAGAAACAGGAGAAATCAGTCATAAGCATTTTTATGATATTATAGATTTTTTAAATCCGGGAGATTGTCTTGTATTAAATAATTCAAAGGTAATTCCGGCAAGAATATACGGCGAAAAAGAAGATACGGGCGGAAAAATAGAGTTTTTGCTTTTAAAGCAAATTAATCTTGATATATGGGAAGTAATTTTAAAACCGGGAAAAAGAGCAAAAATAGGTTCAAAGTTTATTTTTGGAGACGGTATTTTAAAGGCTGAAATTATTGATATTATTGAAGAAGGAAAAAGACGTGTAAAATTCTATTATGACGGAAATATATATGACGTTTTGGATAAAATAGGACAGATGCCTCTTCCTCCTTATATAACAGAAAAATTAAAGGATAAAAACAGATATCAGACTGTATATGCAAAAAATAACGGTTCCGCCGCAGCTCCTACGGCGGGGCTTCATTTTACAAATGAACTTCTGAAAAAAATAAAAGATAAAGGCGTTAATATTTGCTATGTTACTTTGCATGTAGGTTTAGGAACTTTCAGACCTGTAAAGGAAGATAACATTACAGACCATATTATGCATACTGAACATTATATGGTTTCTGAAGAAACAGCAAAAGTCATAAATGATACAAAAAAAGCTGGGAAAAAAGTATTTTGTTGCGGAACTACTTCATGCCGGACAATAGAAGCTACATATAAAAAGTACGGAGAAATAATTTCCTGTGAAGAAGATACGGATATTTTTATATATCCTCCTTATGAATTTAAAGGGTTGGATTGTCTTATTACGAATTTTCATTTGCCCGAAAGTACTTTGATTATGCTTGTATGCGCTTTGGCAGGATATGATAATACTATGAAAGCTTATAAAAAAGCTGTGGATGAAAAATACAGATTTTTTAGTTTTGGCGACGCTATGCTTATAATATAGGATTTGGTTTACATAATATTTTAGGAGGATATATGTTTGAGTTAATAAAAAAAGAAGGAAAAGCAAGGCGGGGAGTTTTGAAAACCGTTCATGGCGATATACAAACTCCCGTTTTTATGAATGTAGGAACATGCGCCGCGATTAAAGGCGGAGTATCTACTATGGATTTAAAAGAAATAAAATGTCAGGTGGAGCTTTCAAATACTTATCATTTGCATTTACGTCCAGGTGATAAAATAATAAAGGAGCTTGGAGGAATTCATAAATTTTTTAATTTTGACAGACCTGTGCTTACAGACAGCGGAGGATTTCAGGTTTTTTCATTGTCTTCTTTGAGAAAAATAAAAGAAGAAGGGGTTTATTTTTCTTCTCACATTGACGGAAGAAAAATATTTATGGGGCCTGAAGAAAGTATGCAGATACAATCAAATATTGCTTCTACCATAGCTATGGCGTTTGATGAATGTATTGAAAATCCCGCTCCTTACGATTATACGAAAAAAAGCTGTGAAAGAACTTTAAGATGGCTTAAAAGATGTAAAAAAGAAATGGACAGGCTTAATTCTCTTTCCGATACCATAAATAAAAAACAGATGCTTTTCGGAATAAATCAAGGCTCTACTTATGATGATATAAGAATATGGCATATGCAGGAGATTGCAAAACTTAATCTTGATGGATATGCAATCGGAGGTCTTGCTGTAGGTGAAAGCGCTGAAGAAATGTACAGAATTATAGAAAATGTTGAGCCTTATATGCCTGAAAACAAACCCAGATATCTTATGGGCGTCGGAACACCTGTAAATATTTTGGAATCGGTTTATCGCGGCATTGATTTTTTCGACTGCGTTATGCCTTCAAGAAACGCAAGACACGGACATATAAATACTTCAAAAGGAATAATAAATATAAATAATGCTAAATATCAAACAGATACAAAACCTATTGATGATAAATGTGATTGTCCTACCTGTAAAAATTATTCAAGAGCTTATATAAGACATTTATTTAAAGCAAATGAAATGCTGGGTATGAGACTTGCTGTTATGCATAATCTTTATTTTTACAATAATATGATGGAAGAAATAAGAAAAAATTTGGATAATGGTACTTTTGAAGATTATTATAATGAAAAACGAAATATACTCGGAGTGAGAATATAAGGTTATTTTGAAAAATGATGTTGACAAAACATTTGATTTTATGTATAATTTATATTCGTAAAGTTATGAGGTAATACCATGATTATTGATTTGACCAACTTGTTTAAAAATGAAGAAGAAAACCTTGAAGTTAATGTAGATATTGATGATTTTAAGGTAAAAACAGCTTTTGGAAGTATTGAATTTGATACTCCTTTAAACATAAGAGGAACAATAAAAAACCATCTTGGAATGGTTATGCTTAATTATAATATAAGCGGAAAATATAAAGTTCCTTGCGACAGGTGCAATGAAATTACTGAGTTTATATTTGACAAAAGTATTGAGCATGAGCTTGTCAGGGAAGAATCTGATAACATGGACTTTGAAACTTTATTTATTGAAAATAATATCCTTGACCTGAATGAAACTGTTGAAAATGATATTATTTTGAATATTAGATCAAAACATCTTTGCAGTGAGGATTGTAAAGGTTTATGTATTAAATGTGGAACGAACCTTAACAAAAAAAGCTGTAATTGCGATAAAAAAGATGTGGATCCCAGGCTTTCAAAGCTTATGGATTTTTTTGAAGAAAAATAATGGTAACGGTTTGTTATATATTTAAGGAGGTGCTAAGAAATGGCAGTACCAAAGAGAAAGGTATCCAAAGCCCGCAGAGATAAAAGACGCTCAAGCGTTTGGAAATTAGATGTACCGGGTATGGTGAAATGTTCAAATTGCGGCGAGTTGATTCTTCCGCACAGAATGTGCAATAACTGTAATTACTATAAAGGTAAAGAAGTTAAAGCTGTTGTCAAGGAAGAAGTTTCAAAGGCAAAAAAAGCGTAAAGCATAGCAGAGGAAGGAATCCTTACCGGGATAGCCTTCCTTTTATTTTTATTGGGAGTGTTGTTTATGGCTGTTAAAATAGACGGAATATGTAAAAATTCCATTGCTGAAGAATGCGGCATTGAAAAAGGAGATATTATTCTTGAAATAAACGGCAATGTTATTGAAGATTATTTGGATTACAGATTTTATTTATCCGGAGAATATCTTGAAATTCTTATAAAAAAAGCAGATGGGAACGAATACTTGTTTGAAATAGAAAAATATGAAGATGAAGATCTTGGAATAGAATTTGACAATTATCTTTCGGACGGACAAAAAAGCTGTAAAAACAAATGTATATTTTGTTTTATCGACCAGCTTCCCAAAGGTTTGAGAAAAACTTTATATTTTAAAGATGATGACGCCAGAATGTCTTTTTTAATGGGAAATTATGTAACGCTTACTAATCTTGATGAAAAACATCTTGAAAAAATTATAAAGATGAAAATAAGTCCTATAAACGTGTCTGTTCATACTACAAATCCTGAGCTTAGGGTTTTTATGATGAAAAATCCAAAAGCAGCTGAAATTATGGATACATTAAAAAGATTTTCAGATAATAATATTACGCTTAACTGTCAGATAGTTTTATGTAAAGATATAAATGATAAAGATGAGCTTATGCGTACAATGAAAGACTTAAGAAATTTAAATGTAAATTCTGTTTCTATTGTTCCTGTAGGAATTTCAGCGCATAGAGAAAATTTATATCCTATGAAACCTTTTAATGCCGAAGACTGTTCTGAAATTATTGACATGGTTGAAATTTTCGCACAAGACACATGCAAAAAATACGGAAGCAGAAAATTTTATTTATCCGACGAATTTTATATAAAAGCGAAAAGAGAATTGCCGCCTTATGAATATTATGAAGATTTTCCTCAAATTGAAAACGGAGTCGGAATGATAAGAAATTTTGAAAAAGAAGTATATGAAAAAATTTCTTCTCTTTCTTCATGCTCTGAAAAAAGATGCGTTTCTCTTGTGACTGGGGAAATAATGAGTTCATTTATAAATAAATATGTTGATGATATAAAAGAAAAATGGTATAATTTAAAATGTAATGTTTTTCCTATAAAAAATAATTTTTTCGGTGGAGAAATAAATGTTACTGGACTTGTTACCGGCGGAGATATTATTTCTCAGCTTAAAGATAAAGATTTGGGAGAAATGCTTTTAATTCCGGAGTCTATGCTCAGATTTGAAAGAGATATGTTTTTGGATGATGTTACTTTAAAAGAGTTGTCTGAAAAGCTTAATATAAAAACAGTTATAGTGTCAAACGACGGTTATGACTTTGTTGAAAAAATAATCGGGGAGGTGTAAGCTTGAAACCTGTAGTTGCAATTGTAGGACGTCCTAATGTGGGAAAATCCACATTGTTTAATAAATTAGTGGGTAAAAGAATATCTATAGTAGAGGATACTCCGGGAGTTACAAGAGACAGAATTTACAGTGAATGCGAATGGAGAAATAAGAGCTTTATATTAATTGATACCGGAGGAATAGAGCCGGCAAGCGACGATGTTATTCTTTCGCAAATGCGCCGTCAGGCTAACTTAGCTATTGAAAGCGCCGATGTTATAATTTTTATGACTGATATAAAGTCAGGAATGACAGCGACGGATACTGATATTTGTTCTATGCTTATAAAAAGTAAAAAACCTATAATATTGTGTGTTAATAAGGTTGACAATATCGGAAATATACCTATGGAATATTACGAATTTTATAATTTAGGACTTGGAGATCCTGTTGCAGTATCTTCAGTTCACGGTCATGGAACAGGAGATCTTCTTGATGCAGTTTTTGAACATCTTGAAGATTTTAATGACGAAGATTATGATGAAGACGTTATAAAAATTGCGGTAATAGGAAAACCAAATGCAGGAAAAAGCTCTTTAATAAATAATATTTTGGGAGAAGAAAGAGTAATTGTATCAAATATTCCTGGAACCACAAGAGACGCTATTGATACTTATGTGGAAAATGAATACGGTAAATATGTTTTTATTGATACAGCTGGGCTTAGACGAAAAGGCAAAGTTGATGAAAATATAGAAAAATACAGTGTTATGAGATCGCTTATGGCGATTGAAAGAGCAGATGTCTGTCTTATAATGATAGACGCAAGCGAAGGAATAACCGATCAGGATACAAAAGTTGCAGGATATGCCCATGAAGGAGGAAAAGCCTCCGTAATTGTTATAAACAAGTGGGATATTGTAGAAAAAGACGGAAAAACTATTAATAGATTTAAGGATAAAATAAAAGAAGAATTTGCGTATATGCCTTATGCGCCTTCTATATTTATTTCAGCAAAAACGGGGCTTCGAGTAAATAAACTTTTTTCAGAAATAAATTATGTAGCATCGCAAAACGCAGTAAGAATTCCTACAGGAGCTCTTAATGACGTTTTAAACGAGGCTGTCGCTAAAGTTCAGCCTCCTACCGATAAGGGAAAAAGACTTAAAATACTTTATATGACTCAGGTTTCAACCAAACCTCCCACATTCGTATTTTTTGTAAACAGAGCAGATTTGTTTCATTTTTCTTATCAAAGATATATAGAAAATCAGCTTAGAAGTGTTTTTAATCTTGAAGGAACTCCAATAAGATTTATAATTCGTGAACGGGACGACAATAAATAGGAGAATTATTATGGGAAGATTATTTAATTTAGGATATGAACATTTGATTTCTACAAGTTTTGTAGTTTTTGGTATGGATATAGGATTATTTATAATTATTTCTTTTATAGGATATTTATTTGGATGCGTAAATACTTCTATCATAATATCAAAATTCTTTTTAAAAAAAGATATAAGAGATTTTGGAAGCGGAAATGCCGGACTTACAAATGCAACCAGAATTATGGGTAAAAAAATAGGAATATTTGTTACTCTGGGTGATGTGCTAAAATGTGTGATTCCCGGTATTATAGGAGGTATTTTAGGCGGATATAACGGTATGGCGGCAGCGGCTTTCGCAAGCGTTATAGGACATATTTTTCCGGCCTTTTTTGATTTTAAGGGAGGCAAAGGCGTTCTTACCGGAGTAACTATGATTTTTATGATGGATTACAGAGCTTTTATACTTGCTATGGCTGTATTTGCTCTTATGGTATATGCAACACGCATGATTTCTTTATCGTCTATAACCGCTACTATTTCAGCAGGCGTATTTTATTTTTCCTTTAATCCTTTTGAGATAAGAGCAGTAATTCTTGTTTTAATTGCTTGTTTGCTTGTAATATTTATGCATAGAGAAAATATAATTAGAATTATAAAAGGAACAGAGAGAAAAGTAGGCCAAAAAGTATGATTTGGAGGTTGTTATGGCAGATATAGCGATTTTAGGAAGTGGAGGCTGGGGTACAGCTATCGGGATTATGTTGAGTAAACATAATCACAATGTAACGCTTTGGTCAGCCTTTGATGAAGAAGTAAATATTTTAAATAAGGAAAGAGAACATAAAAAGCTTTTAAAAGGGGTAAAAATCCCTGACAATATAGAAATAACTTCAGATAAAAATTGTGTTTTGGGAAAAGATATAATTGTTTTGGCAGTGCCTTCTTCTGTAACAAGAGAAATTGCTCATTGGCTTGGTGCGTATATAAAAGATAATCAAGTAATAGTTAATATTGCAAAAGGACTTGATGAGAAGAAAAAAGAAAGACTTTCTCAGGCTGTAAGAGATGAAATTCCAAATTGCAGATTTGCAGTAATTTCCGGACCTTCTCATGCAGAAGAAGTAGCAAGAGAAATACCTACTGCCAGCGTCGTTTCTTCCTTTGATGAAGAAACCGCCGAATATGTGCAGGAAGTATTTATGAATGAAAATTACAGATTATATATAAATTCTGATATGGCTGGTGTTGAACTTGGAGGAGCTTTGAAAAATGTTATTGCACTTGCCGCTGGAATTTGTGACGGTATGAATTATGGAGATAATTCAAAAGCGGCTTTAATGACTAGGGGAATTTCAGAGATTGCAAGGCTTGGAGTTTCTCTTGGGGCAAAAAAAGAAACTTTTGCAGGGCTTTCCGGTATAGGAGATTTAATAGTTACCTGCACTTCAATAAATTCACGAAATTACAGATGCGGGATTTTAATCGGCAAAGGATACAGCATAGAAGACGCTGTAAAAGAAGTTAATATGACTGTCGAAGGTTATAAAACCGCTAAAACTGCTTATAATCTTGCTAAAGAATGTAATGTTGATATGCCGATTATAAATGAAATATACAATGTACTTTATAAGGGTAAAGACAGAAAAAAAGCTATTTTGGATCTTATGGTACGTCCAAAAAAGGCAGAAAATGAAAATATTTGGATAAATGAAACATATAAAACAATATAAAATTTGTTATTAATATAATAGGGAATGTAATATTACATTCCCTATTAT
>CAKTDK010000036.1 GCA_934541205.1 uncultured Eubacteriales bacterium | reverse complement strand
ACTTGTATTTTATATAGTTTTATATTATTATTTTGATATAAAGTTATTAGAAATCTTCCTATAAATATTCCTTCAAGAACAAAAGGAGCTTCTATGAAAGAATCCGTCGCTCCCACATACTTCATAATGTTAATTTCTTTTTTTCTGGTAAACAAAGCTATTTTTATAGTATTTTGTATAATAAACAAAGATACTATAGCAAGCACCGCAATAAGCCATATTCCCACAATATTTATAATTTTGCTAAAATTATCAACTTTATTTACAAGGTCCTTGTTAAATCTTATTTTTTCAACTCCCGCCATTTTCTCAAATGCTGAAACAGACTGAGAAATATTGCCGTCGTCGTTTTTAAAACTAAGTCTGAAAGACGCTGGAAGAACATTGTCCTCCTTTAAACTGTTATAAAGATATTCATCACCGCCACGCTGCTCTACAAATTCCTGCAAAGCCTGTTCTTTTGAAAAATATACCTTATTTGTAATTCTTTCATCTGAATCTATAGCTTGTTCAATATTATTAAGTTCCGCCTGAGTAATATCATCTCTTAAAAATATAACTATTTCATTTTGATTTTCAATCTTTTCAGCTACTGCATTTATATTAAAAGAAATAATAATAGAAGTTCCCATTATCAGCATACATGAAATGAGCACAAACAAAGACGCAAGCGTCATTACCCTGTTTCGCCAGATGCTTTTAAAAACATCCTTGAAAAAATAACTTAACCTTTCGCCCATCACATATCACCTGCTTTATCTGAAACTATGACTCCGTCATTTATGGTAACTACTCTTTTACCGTATTCGTGAACAATATTATGGTCATGAGTTACAACAAGGACAGTTGTTCCTCTTTTATTTATTTCACAAAGAAGGTCCATGATTTCCCTTGACATATTTGGGTCCACGTTTCCCGTAGGTTCATCCGCAATAATAATAGCCGGATTGTTTACAAGCGCTCTTGCAAGCGCAACTCTTTGCTGTTCTCCTCCGGAAATTTCCTTTGGAAAAGATTTTGCCTTTGAGGCAAGCCCCACAAGACCAAGCACATAAGGCACTCTTTTTCTTATATTTTTTGCAGACGCTCCAATAACCCTCATAGCAAAAGCTACGTTTTCATATATGGTTTTATTGTCTATAAGTCTGAAATCCTGAAATACAACGCCGATTGTTCTTCTAAGATAAGGTATTTTTGAACGGCGCATTTTCACAAGATCATATCCGTTTACATTAATATTCCCCGATGTAGGAGTCTCCTCTCTTAAAATAAGCTTGGTAAACGTACTTTTACCTGCTCCGGAAGGTCCTACGATAAATAAAAATTCCCCCTGGTCTATATTAATATCTATACCCTTAAGTGCATTTGTTCCGTTTGCATAAACCTTATGCACATCACGTAATTCTATCATTTATTTTCCTCCTAAAACTAAGGCAAAATGCAATTAGAATTTCGCAGGATTTGATACCAAATATTTTTTAACCATAAGCGCTACTTTAAATACTATAGCATGGTCAAATTCTCTAAGGTCAAGGCCTGTTATTTTTCTTATTTTTTCAAGTCTATATACTAAAGTGTTTCTGTGTACAAATAATTTTCTTGATGTTTCCGATACGTTAAGGTTATTTTCAAAGAATTTTTGAATTGTAAATAATGTTTCCTGATCAAGTGAGTCTATAGAATCTTTCTTAAATACTTCATTTAAAAACATTTCGCACAAAGTGGTTGGAAGCTGATAAATAAGTCTTCCTATTCCCAAATCTTCATAAAGAACTATAGTTTTTTCAGTGTCGAATACTTTTCCTACTTCAAGAGCAACCTGAGCCTCTTTAAAGGATTTTGCAAGCTCTTTGATATTAGGCGCAACCGTACCTATACCGATATATACTCTTGTATAAAACTCGCTATTTAATGTATCGGCTATACTTTTCGCAAGCTTTGCAAGACTTTCCGCTTCAACATCGTCTTTAACTTCTTTTACAAGAACCGTATCCGTTTCGTTTATATTGATAATAAAATCTTTTTGTTTTTCAGGAAAAAGAGTTTTAAGTATATCAAAAACAGATATCTCCGTCTTTTCAACAAGTCTTATTAAAAGAACAACTCTTGAAACATCGCTGTTAAAATGAAGTTCTTTTCCCTTTATATAGATATCTCCCGGAAGGATATTGTCAAGAATTACATTCTTAATAAAATTGGATTTATCGTATTTTTCATCATAATACTGTTTTACGGTATGAAGGGATATAGTCAAAATATTTACAAACGTAGCCGCCGTTTCATCAACGCCTTCTACAAACACCGCATAATCCAAATGGGTTTTACCGCTAAGCGGCTTATAAGTATAACCGTTATAAGTAGTAACATCCATTGTATAAGATAAATCAATAATAATCTGTTCCTGAGATTCTCCTATTTTTGAAAGCTCACTGCAGGCAATAACCGTACCGTTTTCATCAATTACGCCAATTACCCTGTCTAAAGAATCTTTCATCTGATGAACAATACCTTGGAATAATCTGTTTGACATTTTATCTACCCCTTTACATTCGACATTATATATATCCTTAACATTATTATTTTACTATAAAATAAAGACAGTTTGCAAGTATTTTTTGTACATAAAGCTAAAAAATACTCGCATGACAATCATATATCTTAAAAATATATAATTCCCTATTTTAATAAACATATATATTAATGTATCATATTTTCGCAAAAAAGGCAATGTTATATAAAAATATCTCCTGAATTTTGTAATATTATAATGCATTTTCTCTAATATTATTACATTTATTCCAATATTAAGTCAATGTAAAATATTTTCCATATAAATAAAATTATTCTTCAGCCACTGTTAACTGCAAGTAGCAGTATCATTCAAAGGGCAATCACCATTTTTTGTTATTTCAAATATATCCTTGTTATCATTTTGAACAAAAGTGAGAAACCATGTTCCTTTTTGAAAGATTATTGAAAACTGTCTCTCCTGCGGACAACAAGATTTCTTTATGGTTTTGAAAAAATTAAATATCTTTAACCACAGCAAATAAAAATCAAAAATAATTCAAATAACAAAAAGGCTCTTTTAAAAAAGAGCTTTTTTGATAAAATATTCTAATTTTTTCTTTCTTTTAAAGGAATATACGTTTTTCTTTTTGCGACACTTTTATAAGCAGGTCTTATTATTTTTCCAGCATTAATAAGCTCTTCAAGTCTATGGGCGCTCCACCCCGAAATACGCGCTATTGCAAAAATAGGAGTATATAGTTCCATAGGCAAATCCAGCATGCTGTATACAAATCCACTGTAAAAGTCAACATTTGCGCTTACGCCTTTATATATTTTTCTTTCTTCAGCAATAACCTGAGGAGCAAGCTTTTCAACCATGGAATAAAGCTTAAATTCTTCCTGACGTCCTTTTTCTTCTGATAAGCTTTGTACAAAACCTTTAAATATATTTGCTCTCGGGTCGGAAATAGAATATACGGCGTGTCCCATTCCGTATATAAGTCCGGCTTTATCAAATGCCTGCTTATTGAGAAGTTTTTTTAGATATTCCCTTACCTCATCTTCATCGGAATAATCTTTTATATTGGCTTTCATATCTTCAAACATTTTTACAACTTTTATATTAGCTCCGCCGTGTTTCGGACCTTTTAAAGAACCCAAAGCAGCAGCTATTGCGGAATATGTGTCTGTTCCCGAAGACGACACCACATGAGTTGTAAAAGTGGAGTTGTTTCCTCCGCCGTGTTCGGCATGAAGAACAAGAGCTATATCAAGTATTTTTGCCTCAAGTTCGGTATATTTGCTGTCCGGACGAAGCATGTGAAGAATATTTTCCGCAGTTGAAAGTTCCTCAACCGGCGGATGAATAAAAAGACTTTGACCATCATGATAATGAGAATAAGCCTGATATCCGTATACAGATAAAAGCGGGAACAGCGCTATAAGCTGAAGACACTGTCTCAGAACATTGGGAAGAGAAGTATCATCCGCTTTTTCATCATAAGAATAAAGAGTCAAAACACTTCTTGCCAATGTATTCATCATATCAGGACTAGGGGCTTTCATTATAATATCTCTTACAAAACTTGTCGGTAAAGTTCTGTAATCAGCCAAAAGATTATTAAATTCGGTAAGCTGTTTTTCATCAGGAAGCTGTCCGAACAGCAAAAGATATGTAACCTCTTCAAACCCAAACCGTTTTTCAGAAATAAATCCTTTTACGATTTCTTCAATATCAACTCCTCTGTAGAAAAGCTTTCCTTCACAGGGGACCATTTCACTGTCAACCACCGTATAAGACCTAACTTCAGCAATCTCCGTAAGTCCTGCCAGAACTCCCTTTCCGCTGATATCCCTAAGTCCTCTTTTTACTTCATACTTACTGTAAAGTTCAGTATCTATAGTGCTGTTTTCCACAGTCATAGACGCAAGCTTTTCAAGCTGCGGAGTAATTTCTGAATATTTATTTGCCATTTTTCTTTCCTCCCTTTCATAATATAATTAAAATCAAAATATTAAGCTAATATATGCATTTTATAAAAAAATTATTACTCTCTACTCTGATTTCAATAATTTAGCACGTTATAATAATGTTATTATACAATATTTTTCTGTTTTAATCTATCTCTTTTCTCTTTCATTTTTGTGAATTTATTGTGAACACAATGTTTTTTGCAACAAAACAAACAAATTGTCCGCCATATAATTATATCAATTAAAAATTTTTAATAATATAATAAACACATAAATAATCACGTTTGTGAATACTGGAGGAATTTATTTTGAGAAAATATACGCCTATTCCGAATATGGGATATATCGGAGGACTTATTACAGAATATGCAAAACTTAAAGATGAACAAGGAGCTTTGGGTGTTGAAGAAATTCTTAAACAAGTGGAAAAAGATATGAACAACGCCCTTGAAAAAATGAAAAGTCTTCCTGTTGACCCTGTTTTAAAAGCCAACGAACCCGACAAATATGAAGATATTTTAAAGCTTCGTCCAAAATGGGAAAACAATCTTCCGAAACTTACCATTGAAAAATACCGCGATAAGCTTAAAGGAGCTTTTATGTCAAGAATGGCTGGCTGTACCCTCGGCGCTATTGTAGAAGCGTGGAGCGTTGAACAGATGGAACAATGGGCTGATTATCTTGGTATAAAAGAATATCCTATGACAGATTACTGGCCTAAAATCAAATGTGAAACTGATATAAGATATATAAAAAGCAGATGTATAGATTATACAAAACCATGCCTTGACCATGTTCCCTGTGACGATGATACAAACTATACTCTTTTAGGTCTTCTTATCGCTGAACAAAAAGGCATTGATTTTACATATAAAGACGCATCAGAAGTATGGAAAGAATATATTACAATGGCTTATTCCGCCGAATACTGCGGATGGCAGAATATACTAAACGGTGTTGATATTGAAGAAGTAGGCTCTTATAACAATCCTTATGTTGAATGGCTTGGCGCAGATATAAGATGCGATCCTTTCGGATATATTGCCGCAGGAAATCCTGAACTTGCCGCTAAAATGGCATATAACGACGCTTATCTTACTCACAGAAGAAACGGGATCTACGGCGCTATGTTCTTTGCCGCTTCAATTGCAGCCGCTTTTGTAGTAGATGACGCTAAAAAGGCATTTGAAATCGGCCTTACTCAAATTCCCGAAAACTGCGCTTTAGCAAAGGACGTTAAATGGGCACTTGAAAACTACGAAAAAGTTACCGATTATAAAATGGCTCATAATATGGTAAAAGACCGTTTTAAAGAAATGAGCATAGTTCATACAAACGATAATGCCTGCCTTTCAATCTTCGGCTGCGCTATCGGAGGAAAAGATACTGCAAAAGGCTTTTCTCATACGGTCGCTATGGCTTATGACAATGACTGTACCGCGGCTACAACAGGAAGTGTATTAGGCGCGGCAAACGGAATAGATTCTCTTGACAAGCATTGGTATGAACCTTTTAACAACAAATTCAGATGTTATTTCAACGGTCCCGAATGGTATGAAATTGACGACCTTTTAAACCGTTTTGAAAAACTTTATCTCAAAACATTAGAAAAATAATTTCTATCAACACTATCTTTTTAAAAAAATATCCCGTATCTTTTATGCTGAAAGTTTAAATTGACATATCAGCATTTTGATACGGGATATTTCTGTTTTTATACAGGAGCAAACTGACTGTTATATAAGTTATAATAAAAGCCTTTTTCTTTTAAAAGCTCCTCATGATTTCCTTTTTCTATAATTTTTCCGTCTTTCATAACAATAATAATATCAGCCTCTTTAATTGTTGAAAGACGATGAGCAACGACAAAACTGGTTCGTCCCTCCATCATTTCCATAAAAGCTTTTTGTATTCTTATTTCCGTCATTGTATCAATACTGCTGGTAGCCTCATCTAAAATAAGCATAGGAGGCTTTGTAAGCATTACCCTCGCTATTGACAAAAGCTGTTTTTGTCCTTGCGAAAGACTTCCCCCGTCTTCCGATATCATAGTATTATAGCCATTTTTCAGTCTTTTTATAAAAGAATGGGCATGAGCTTTTTTTGCCGCATCCATTACTTCTTCCATTGAAGCGTTTTCTTTACCGTACGCTATATTTTCAAAAATAGTTCCCTGAAAAAGCCAGGTATCCTGAAGTACCATTCCATACATATTTCTAAGATTTTTTCGACTTAAAGTTTTTATATCAATACCTTCTACTGTTATACATCCCTTTTCCGAATCATAAAATCTCATAAGAAGATTTATTAACGTAGTTTTACCACAGCCTGTAGGTCCTACTACAGCAATTTTCTGGCCGTTTTTCGCTTCAAGATTAAAATTCTCTATAAAAGGCTTATCATTGTATGAAAAATCGACATTTTGAAGCTTTACATTTCCGTTGCATTCATTAATAACATTTAGCGGATTTTCTTTTGTTTCTTCATTTTCATCCAAAATATTAAAAACCCTTTGAGCTGAAGCAATAGCATTTTGAAGTTCAGTAGCTACTCCCGATATTTCATTAAAAGGTTTTGTATACTGATTAGCATAAGATAAAAACGCTGATATCTGGCCTATTGAAACATGCCCTTTTATTGCGGATAATGCTCCGAAAATACCTACCGCAGCATATACTATCCCATTTATGAATCTTGTGGAAGGATTTACAAGTGCGGAATAAAACTGCGCTTTAAAACCACAGTCGTACAGTCTTTCATTTATCTCTTCAAATTTCTCCTGCGCTTTTTCTTCTTGTCCGAATGCTTTTACAACTTTTCCGTTTCCAATCATTTCTTCTGCCAAAGAAGTCATTTCTCCTCTTGTCAAAGACTGGAGTGCAAACATACTGTGGCATCTTTTTGCTATAAAAGAAGCGACAAAAAAAGATAACGGTGTTAATATGACTACTATAATCGCAATGGGAATATTTATGGTAAGCATAAAAATCAATGTGCCAATAATCGTAATAATTCCGGTAAAAAGCTGGGTAAAACCTTGAAGAAGTCCTTCTCCTATCTGGTCTATATCCGTTATCATTCTTGAGATAATATCGCCGTGAGCATTTGAATCCACATATTTTAGAGGAAGAGAATTTATTTTATCAAAAACCTCTGTTCTCAAATCCATTACTGTTTTATTTGTAATAATATTTGTACATATACTCATAATCCACTGAAAAACCGAAGTTATAACAATTGTTATTCCAAGAGAAATCAAAACGGTTATAACTGCACTAAAATTAATATTTCCTTTTCCGATTATATTATCAACGGCTTTTCCCACCAAAATAGGTACCAAAAGCGTTAATACAACGCTTACAGCGGCAGCTAAAAATGATAAAACTATATATCTCATATAAGGTTTGGTATATCTTACAAGCCTTTTCAACACATTTTTTCTCATTTACCGCACCTCTTTTCTTGCGAAAGCTTCTATTTCATCACGGCTAAGCTGTGACAAACAAATTTCTTTGTAAACTTCACAGTTTTCAAAAAGATCAAAATGGGTTCCTATTCCCGCTATTTTTCCATCGTCAAAAACAACAATACGGTCAGCGTTTTTTACTGTATTTACTCTTTGAGACACCAAAAAAACGGTAGTATTTGAAATTCGGTGCTTAAGCGCTTTTCTTAATGCGGCATCTGTTGCAAAATCAAGGGCGCTTGCGCTGTCATCCAGAATAACTATTTCAGGGCTTCCCACTAAAGCTCTTGCTATTGTAAGTCTTTGTCTTTGACCACCCGAAAGATTTTTTCCGCCCTGCTGAATTTTAAAATCAAGGCCTCCTTTCAGGCTTTTCACAAAATCCATAGACTGGGAAATTTCTAAAGCCTTAAAAATTTCTTCATCGGAAGCGTTTTCATCACGCCATTTCATATTCTCTCTTACAGTTCCAGCAAAAAGCACCGCTTTTTGCGGAACTATTCCTATTTTCTTACTTATTTGTTTTTTACTATATTTTTTTATATCAATACCGTCTAAATAAACCGTTCCTTTACTGCAGTCATAAAACCTGGGAATCAGATTTATAAAAGTGGTTTTTCCGGAACCCGTCCCCCCTATAACCCCTATGGTTTCATTTTCCTTTATCTCTATATTTATATCTTCAAGAGCATATTCCGAATTTTCCGTATCACTGTAAGAAAAATACACGTTTTCAAATGACACCTTATTTTTTCCTTGATTTTCTGCATTCAAATCAAGCTCATTTGTAAAAACAACAGAAGAATTTACATCAAAAACCTCCTGTATTCTATAAGAGCTTGCCGAAGCTTTTGTAAAGATTACTACAACGTTTGCTATTACTATAAGGGCCAAAAGTATTTGAGTCATATAATTTACCAGCGCAATAATTTGTCCCTGAGATAAATGCCCTTCATCTACCCTTAAAGCTCCAAACCAAATTATAAAAATTATTGCTATATTAACCGCCATGTAAGTAAGTGGATTCATCAAAGCGGAAATTTTTCCGGCTTTTATTGCCGAAAAGGTATGATCCTGTACGGCGTCATTAAATCTTTTTTCTTCTCTTTCCTGCTTTGAAAAAGCTCTTATAACTCTGATGCCAGTTAAATTTTCTCTTGTAATAAGAGATATTTTATCAAGCTTTTTTTGTATTGTTTTGAAAAAAGGTATGGTTTTTTTCATGATTGTATATACTATTAAAGCAATTACAGGCGCCGTTATCAAAAAAATAAGTGAAATTTTTAAATCTATCATCATCGCCATAATTGTTGAACCAATAACAAGAAAAGGCGCTCTTACAACAAGCCTTATAAGCATGGCAACTGCAAGCTGAACTTGGTTTATATCATTTGTAAGCCTTGTTATCAGAGTGGGAGTTCCGAATTTGTCTATTTCGGAATAGGAAAGGGAATTTATATGCTTAAAAAGGTCGTTTCTCATTTTTGTGCCTACTCCCTGAGAAGCCCTTGATCCGTAATACTGACACACCAACGCGCTTAAATAGCCTACCACTCCCAAAAGTACTATTAAAAGTCCATATTTAAAAACATAAACGGTATCTGCATTTTTCACTCCAACATCTATTATTTTCGCCATTACAATAGGAACAAGAAGCTCAAAAACCGCCTCCACCAATTTAAAAAAAGGGCCTAAAAAAACCTCTTTTTTATAATCTTTAAGATATTTTTTCATTAATTTTATCATAAAAAATCACGCCCTTGCCTATAATTGTGTTCTTTTATATTCTGTCCGCAAATATATAAATATAAAACTTCTTTTAAATTAAATTTTTAATTTTACAACAGTATAACACATTGACATATATATTAAAAATATTTATTATATATACAATATATACTTTTTTTGTATGGTGATTTATATGAATTTAAAACAGCTTTTATATTTTACTGCGCTGGCAGAAGAAGGCAATATAACAAAAGCAGCTAAAAAACTTCACATGTCCCAGCCTCCTCTAAGCTTTCAGCTAAAGCTTTTGGAAGAAGAAACGCAAACTCTTCTCTTTGAACGGGGCAGCAGAAAAATTATACTTACCGAAGCAGGCAAAATATTATATAAACGCGCTAAAGTTATTCTCGATATGGAAAAAAATACACTTAAAGAGATAAAAGACTTAAAAAACGGGTTTTCCGGCACATTGTCAATAGGCACCGTTTCCTCTTCGGGAGCTGTTCTTCTTCATAAAAGAATGAGTCTTTTTCACAAAACTTATCCAAACATAAAATTTGAAATACACGAGGGAAATACTTTTGAGCTTTTGGAGCTTTTAAATTCAGGAGTTATTGAACTTGCAATAGTCCGAACTCCTTTCAACACCGCTGATTATAAATGTACTTATCTCGAAAAAGAACCTATGGCTGCTGTGGGAAATAAGATTTTTTTGAATAATGCAGGAAATAAAGCTCTTTTGAATGACATAGAAAACAAAAATCTCTTGAATGACGTGGGAAATAAAAATCTCTTAAATGATATGAGAAATAAAGCTCTTTTGAATGACATAGAAAATACTGTTTCTGAAAAAAATACTATTTCACTGAAAGATTTAAAAGATGTTCCTCTCATTATTTACCGCCGTTTTGAAAATCTTCTTTCTCAGCAATTTAAAGAAAACAATACCGCTTTTTCTGTTTTTTGTAAAAATGACGACGCGCGGACTTCACTTTTGTGGGCAAACGCAGGACTAGGGGTAGCAATAGTTCCTTTTTCCGCAATAAAAATATTTGACTTTCCAAATCTTACATATAAAATTATAGATGATGAAAAACTTTATACTCAAGTTTGCGCCATATATCATAAAAATAAATTTCTATCCTCCGCGGGAAAAAGTTTTATTGAAAATTTTAAAAACTGCTATGATTAAATGCTAATGACAACAAATAAATCTTTTGATATAATAAAAAAGTAGTTTCGCAGAATTTAAAGAAATGAAAAACAACAGTTTTGCAGAATTTGAAGGGATGAAAACAACAATTTTGAAAATTTAAAGAAATGGAAAACAATAGTTTTTCAGAATCTAAAGAAATAAAAAACAATAGTTTTGCGAATTTCAAGAGATAAAAATAGTAGTTTCGTAGAATTTGAAGGGATGAAAAAAATGAATATTGTAATTGTAGGATTGGGTGTAATAGGCGGTTCTTTCGCTTACGGATTAAAAGATGCAGGATACGAAGATGTTTACGGTATAGATATTGATGAAAACAGTATAAAAAAAGCAAAAGAACTCGGCATAATAAAAAACGGAGACACAACAGGTGAAAAACTTCTGCAAAATGCAGATTTGGTTATAATTTCACTTTATCCGAATTTAGTAAAAACTTTTGTAAAAGATAATATAAAAAATTTTAAAAAAGGCTGTGTAATCACCGACGCTACGGGAATAAAAGAAAATATCGTTTCAAAAATCACTTCTTTTTTGCCTGAAGATATCGATTTTATTTTTTCTCATCCTATGGCGGGGCGTGAAAAAAAAGGTCTTGAATACGCCACAAACAAAGTATTTTCAGGAGCAAATTTTCTTATTACTCCCATAAAATCTAATAAAGAAGAAAATATCAAGCTTATAGAAAAAATCGCAAAAGATATAGGCTTTAAAAATATAAAACGAATCAGCATTTCACTTCACGACGAAATGATAAGCTTTACTTCTCAGCTTCCTCACGCAATTGCGGTAGCTTTAATAAATTCTGACAATCACAATGAAGATACCTCAGAATTTATAGGCGACAGCTACAGAGACCTTACCCGTATCGCAAACATAAACGAAGAATTATGGAGCCAGCTTTTTCTTCAAAACAAGAAAAATCTTTTAACTTCAATGGAAAACTTTGAAAAACAATTCAATCTTATAAAACAGGCGATTGAAACCGATAATGCAGATAAATTAAAAGAATATTTTAAATGTTCTTCAAAACGCAGAGAACTTTTGGATAAATAATGACGCTATAAGTTGATTTATTATGAAAAAAATGTTAAAATATTGTTAATAGACTTGTTCGAAAGAGGAATAAATATGAGAATAGCTCTTTTCACAGAAACATATTTACCATATATAAACGGTGTTGTTACACACGTTAAAATATTAAAAGAGGGGCTTGAAGCCCTTGGACACGAAGTTCTTATTGTAACCGCTGACAAAAACACCATTCATCATTATATAGAAGACGGAATTTTACATTGCCCTGCTGCATGCGCCAAAAAATTCTATGATTATTCAATCTCTTCTCCCATAAGCAGTTCAAGACTTCGGCTTATAAGACAATTCGATCCCGATATCATTCATATCCATAACGAATTCGGTATCGGAATATCAGGCGTTAAAGCAGCAAAAAGGCTTAATGTTCCTCTTATATATACTATTCATACCATGTATGACGATTATCTTTATTATATTGCTCCAAGACCTTTTATACCTGCGGTTAAAAAAGCTACCCACAAATATCTGCGTTATCTTACAAGCCGCGCAGACGCCTTAACAGGTCCGTCTGAAAAATGCAACGATTTTGTAAAACGGGCAGGTGTAACAAAACACGTTACCGTTATTCCCAACGCCGTTGAGCTTGATGCTTTTAATCCCAACAACGTTTCGGAAAAATTAAAAAATGAATTCCGTGAAAAATACAATATTCCAAAAGACGTTATGATTACCTGTTTTGTGGGACGGCTGGGAAAAGAAAAAAGCGTTGATATACTGCTTGATTACTGGGCAAAGGAAATTACCGAAGATGAAAAAATTCATCTTGTTGTTATCGGCGACGGTCCCTGCAAGGAAGAACTTGAAGAACAGGCAAAAAAACTGGGTATTTCCAATATGGTTACGTTTTTGGGAAAAGTTATGCACGATAAACTTCCCGCTTATTATGCTTCCTGCGATTTATATATAACCGCTTCTTTATCAGATACCAATTCTATTTCCATGCTGGAAGGCATGGCAACAGGACTTCCCGTTCTGCAAAGATACGACGAAGTTAACAAAGACCAAGTAGTAGAAGGCAAAAACGGATATACTTTTAATTCTCCGAAAGAAATGGCGGATTGTCTGAGAATGATAAAAGCAAAATCGCCCGAAGAACTTTCAGAGCTTAAAGCTTCTGTTATAGAATCGGTTAAACAAAGCGGAAGTATTGCGCTGGCAAACAGACTGCTTGAAGTATATAAGTCAGTGACAGGAAAAAATAAATAACGAGTTTTTTAAGGTTACTATATTCGTTTGGAATAACAAAAACATCGGAACGGTAAAATCTTTTCGGCATTGTAAAAATCTTTAAGCTTTCAAGTTATCACTATCCTTTTAAAAAAACCACCGTGAATAAAATTTATTCACGGTGGTTTTTTTAAAGGGATAAACTATA
>CAKTDK010000035.1 GCA_934541205.1 uncultured Eubacteriales bacterium | reverse complement strand
CTGTAATTCTCATCGCTTACATAAATTTGCTGAGGATCGGAAATATCCGATGCCGCAAGCAACTTTTTACTATCCTCGTCATCCATAGAAAGATAATCATTAAGCGGGGAATGTTTTTTACGGTTAGCGGTTTTAACTGCCGTCTGCACTCTTCTGGTAATACATAAATTTGCAAAATAACTAAAAGGAACTTCACCCGGGACATAATCCACTAAAGCTTTATAAAAGCCTATCAATCCTTCCTGATAAATATCGTCCTTGTCTCCGCCTATAAGATAATAAGCTTTTATCTTTGATTTTATCAGAGGCTTATATCTATCGAAAAGAATATCAGTGGCCTGTTCATTACCGGCTTTCGACAATATAACAAGCTCCTCGTCATTTTTATTGATTATATCAGTGAGATCAGACATCAGGTTTCACCTCATAGTAAATTAATTATGGACTATTTCTTTTTATTTGTCAATAGCTTTTAAAAAAATTTGTCTTTATGTATATTTTTTACATGGCGGATTTTATAAAAATAAGGCTTTTAAAAATTAATTTTTAAAAGCCTTAAATTATTATTTTACAAAAGCGTTGTAAATTGCATTCATAGCCATATCAAAATCCTTTTCATCAACGCCTATTATTATATTAAGCTCGCAAGATCCCTGATCTATCATCCTTATATTTATTCCCATATCTGAAACGGCTTTAAATACAATACTTGCCGTTCCTATTTGAGAAATCATTCCCTTTCCTACAACAGCGATAAGAGCCAAATCTCTTACAACCGATATACTATCAGGATTAACCTTAGTCTGAATATCCTTATAAATACTTTCCTTATCGTTATCAAACTCTTCCTGGCTTACCACTACTCCCATAGTATCTATTCCCGAAGGAAGATGTTCAAAGCTTATTTTATGATTTTCAAATATCTGAAGAACTCTTCTTCCAAATCCAAGTTCGTTATTCATCATATCCTTTTCAAGAGTTACAGAACAAAAGCCTTTTCTTCCCGCAATACCTGTAATTACATAATCGTTTGTTTTTTCTCCCGCTGCTGCAACAATCATGGTTCCCGGAGCATCGGGCTTATTTGTATTTCTGATATTTATAGGAATTCCGGCAGTTCTTACTGGGAAAATAGCGTCCTCATGCAAAACTGTGGCTCCCATATAAGAAAGCTCTCTCAGTTCCCTGTAAGTTATACATTTAATAGGTTTGGGGTTTTTTACTATTCTTGGGTCAGCCATTAAAAATCCCGATACGTCAGTCCAGTTTTCATAAAGATTTGCCATAACCGCCTTTGCCACTATAGAACCTGTAATATCAGAACCGCCTCTTGAAAACGTTTTTATGGTATCGTTCGGAGTAATACCGTAAAACCCCGGAATTACAGCGCATTTTACATCTGAAAGATATCTTTCCATAAACGCCATAGTTTTTTCTTCGTCATAGTTTCCTTTTTCATCAAAGTGAACTACCTTAGCAGCGTCGATAAATTCATATCCAAGATATTTTGCAAGAATTATACCGTTTAAATATTCTCCTCTTGACGCAGCATAATCTCTGCCGATATGATTTTTAAATCCTTCGGCAATTTTTTTATATTCATCCTCCAAGGACAAATCAATTGCGAGTTCTTTTATTATTTCATTATATCTTCTACAAATCTGTTGAAAAATTCCGCTGAAATCTTCATCCTTTGAAGCTGTTTCATAGCATTTATAAATGATATCAGTCACTTTTACATCATCCGAAAATCTTTTTCCCGGAGCAGACGGAATAACATAACGCCTTTCAACGTCGCTTTTTATAATATTTTTTACCTTTTTAAACTGATTAGCATCAGCCAAAGAACTTCCGCCGAATTTTACAACTTTAATACCCACAATAATTCTCCTTAAAAAAATAATTATCAGCAACATTATATAATGTAATTCAATTGTCCGCAATATGAATGTTGTATAAAAATTAACCCTGTATTTTCTTTCAAACCAACATAAATCATATATTTTTAATGAATTTTTCAAATATATGTTATTAAATATTTGTTACATAATATCTTTGCACCATAAAAACCAATGATTAAGCCATAAAATTATATCAAGATATTTTTTCATATATTATAATTTAATCAGGTAAATAAAATAAAAAGGAGAAAACTTATGAAAAAATCTTTTTTCAAAAGAATAATGTCTTTTACTATGTCTTTAATCATGATGATTTCCTGTATGAACGGAATTGTTTTTGCCGCAGATTCAAAGACAAAAGCTGATTTTTCAGATATTTCAGGACATTGGGCTGAAAATTATATTGAATATTTAAGCCAAAACAATATAATAAGTGGTTATGAAGACAATACTTTTCGTCCCAACAACAATATATCAAGATGTGAATTTACCAAAATCCTTATAACTTCCGTTCCTTCAGAGGATAAAGGCATAAATACATATTTTAAAGACGTTGATCCTTATGCGTGGTATTACGATGTCGTTATGGAAGCAGCCGCTGCCGGACTTGTAAACGGAGCCGACGGTTACTTCAGACCAAATGATTTTATTACAAGGCAGGATATAGCAACAATTATCGCAAGAGCCCTTCTTTCTGAAGAAGAGCTGAAAGAATATGAAAAAGCTCCAAATAATGCAGCCGATAAAAATGATATCTCTTCTTATGCTCTTGCAGGAATAAATTTTTGTATGGAAAAAGGATATATAAAAGGTTATGAAGATAAAACCATAAAACCTAAAAACACCGCTACAAGAGCGGAAGTATGCGCTCTTTTATACAGACTTATCACAAGCACTTCAAAAGACAATGAATATATCTTTACTTCTAACGATGACGTTAAAATATTGGAATTTTCAAATGCAAGACTTTCCGAAAACTCTAAGCTTATGAAAAACATCGAGAAAATCGTTTCTTTCGAAAAACCTGATATATTAATTTTTAACGGTAATTTTATTCTTTCATCATCAGAAGAAAAGATAGATGAAATAATTTCTTATATTGATTCTTTAAATGTAAAATGGGCTTTTACCTTTGGAAATGAAGACTATTCTCTTCCTTCCGACAGAGACTATATTTTAAATAAAGCATATAATTCTAAAAACTGTATTAATAACAGCCAAAATATAATAAAAATTCAAAACTCATCGGAAAAACTCATTAAATCAATTTTTCTTTTTGATACCGATTCTTTGGGAATTACAAAAACTCAGATAAACACTTTGGAAACAAAATATAACGAATACAAAGAAAAAAATCCTACTGCTGAAATAGATATCTACGCTCCGACCTATATTCCTCAGGCAAAAGATATGTTTTACAGCGGAAATATATTAAACGGAAACGGTGTTGAAGACTTTAAAGCCGGAAATGAAAATGGTTTGTTTACATTTGCCAAGAAAAATGCAAATGTAAAATCTCTTTACTTCAGCGGAAACGATATTTATCTTGACGGAACTTATGAAAATGTCAAAATAAATCTTTTAAAAGATACTTTTGAAGATAACGCAATAAATTACAATGTTATAGAAGAAACTGCAGTAAATAAAATTTATAACATAAAAGAAGCCTCTTTTGAAGATAATTCTTATTCTCCCGTTATAGGAATTAATAAATCTGATGATCTTCAGAAAACGGAAAAAGAAAAACAGCCTATTTCTTCTATGAGAAAAGAATATCTTTTAAATTTGTTTGAAAATTTCAAATCAGAAGAACTAAAATGGATCGCAAGCCTTCAGGCGCCAAACGGGGCTATTCCCATGACTTTAAGAGGATATAACAACGACGCTAAAATAGTTCCTTATTTTTCTGATATGGCCGCTATTGCTCTTTTGGAAGAACCAAAGCTTTACAAAGATAATGTAAAAGCGTATATTGACTGGCACTTTGACAATATAAACACTGCCGATGAAGATCCAAACGGAATAGACGGCACCATTTTTGATTATTTTATATATTATACAGACGACGGAACGGTTACTCAGGAACTTATAAAAGATTCAAACGGAAATTATATGTATTACGATTCAACCGACGCTTACGCCGCTCAGTTTATGAAAGTGCTCTGGGATTATTATGAAAAAACAGGAGATGACAGCGTAATTGTTGAACATGTAAATGATATTGACAGAATTACAAACGCTATGCTGGCAACTTTAGACAACGGTCTTACCTATGCTACACCTACATATCTTGTAAAATACTGTATGGATAACCTTGAAGTATACAGAGGTTTAGATAATCTTTGCAATATTTATAAATATGTTATAGTTCCTTCTTATGACAAAGATTCTCCGGAATTTAAAAGAGCAAGCGCAAAGCTTGAAGAAAATTTAAAATACAAAAAAACAGTTTTTGACGCTATTGAAAAAAATTTATGGAAAAAAACTTATTATGATCCCGGAATAAATGACAGAAACGAATCTATGTATTATCCTTTCTCCTGGGATATATACTATCCTCATGCAATGGCGCAGGTTCAGCCTGTAATTATGGGAATTATGGAACCAACAAGCAAAAGAGCTGAAACTCTTTATGATAAATTCACTTCCCATTATTCAAAAGAAGGACGCAGATGGGAAACCATGTCTATGGGAGAGCTTTTCGGATCAAGTGACTTATCAATACTTGCAGCTAAAATGGGAGATATAGATAAAATTGAAACCTTTATAAAAACTTATATTAAAAAATTCAGCAATACGGGACGTTTATGGCCTTGTTATAATAACGACGCCGCTCTTGCAGTGCTTGGCTGCGCTGACGCAATAAAATATATTGAAGAAAATATGATTGAAATACCCGACGCGGATTTTACAGTAGGAATATTTGATTTGTCAAGAGAATTTCGTCTTAACGAAGAATTTACTCAAATTGTTCAGGAAGGCTACGCTATTGACAAAGCCGAATTTGTCAAAAAAATTGCCGATGCAAAAAACGATCCTGCAAAAACTCTTCTTGTATATGAAGAAATGAATTCTCTTCCCATAAAAACCTCATTTAAATATATCGAACCGGAAAATTATAACGATATACTTCTTCAGTCAGGAGCCGATTTAGGCACTTTACAAACTCCGTCCGACGACATTATGAAAGATAAAATACTTGCCGCATGGCAGGGAAAAATTGCGGGTATAGCCCTTGGAATACCTGTAGAAGGATGGAATTATAAAGATATAAAAACTTATATGGAAAAGGCTGACGCTTGGCCTATAGATGATTTTCTTCCGGAAACATCAAGGGCGAATGAAGAAAACGGGTTATATCTAAATAACACCTATATGTGCAAAGGCAACTTTGCCCATATGCCAAGCGACGACGATTTGCGCTATGCTGTTATAAATACAAATATGGTTAAACTTTACGGAACAACCTGGGACAGCTGGGATATGGGAAAACACTGGCTTTACGGTCTTCCCTTCAGACTTCTTTGCACTGCGGAAAGAATAGCTTATACAAATTTCTCCGTACTTGATGAAAAATATATGGTTACAAAACCGTCAAACGCTCAGGAACTTGTAAAACAAAGCGCAAAATTCGGAAATCCATACCGTGAATGGATAGGAGCTCAGATAAGATCAGACGCTTTTGGAATTTCCGCAGCAGGAAATCCAAGACTTGCGGCAAAAATGGCATATAACGACGCTTCTTTAAGCCATATCAAAAACGGCGTATACGGAGAAATGTTCTATGCAGCTATGATGTCAGCAGCTTTCTGCGAAACAGACATAAATAAAGTAATAGACAGAGCTTTCAATGAAATTCCGAGAAATTCAAGACTTTATGAAGCGCTTTCAGACGCTGTACAAATCGGAAAAAATTCAAAGAGTGTAGACGAGCTTGCAAGCACCATCTACAAAAAATATTCATCATATAATTCCTTCCACGTAATACCAAATGCAGTTATCTGCCTTGCCTCCATCGTTTATTCCGGCGGCGACACAACAAAAGGAATTTTAACCGCCGTAGCCTGCGGATTTGATTCAGACTGCAATCCCGGAACAGTAGGCGGAATTTTAGGCGCATTTAACGGAACATCAGGACTTGATGAAAAATTTGTAACTCCTTTTAATAACACTTTCTCTCACGGTCTTGACGGGTTCCCCACAAAAATTACGGAAATTGCAGATGTAAGTTTTGATACTTTTAAAAAAGTTCAAAACGAAAACTAATAAATTATATTTATACTTTAATATAAAAATTACATAAAAAGAGGCTGCAGCAAAAATAATTTCAATTAAAAATAACAAAAGATTCTTCGCCTAACGGCTCAGAATGACCGTTTTCTCAACATTCTGTCATTCAGAGGGGTTTACGCCCCGAAGAATCTTTTAATATTTTTTGCTGCAGTCTCTTTTTTTAAAACTTTATATTATAAATATTTGTAATATCGTCAAGTCCCATTTTTATTTCTTCTCTTGAAAAATCATTTTCCTCAAGTATTTTTTCATCTATCTGGCTGATTCTGTTATAAAAATCAATAGCAACAAGAAGATAATTCAAATCATCGGGATTTAAATTTTCAAAAAGAAGATTTTCCGCTTCATTAAATTTATTTTCGTCCAGAAGAAATAACAGCTTGTTAAATATCATATCGGCGCCTTTTTCTTTTTGCTCGTCTTCTATTTCATAAACAGGTTCTTTTTTATTAAATATTATTAAAGCTATTGCTCTGCAGGTATCATTTATCTGCCGCATAAACCAGTCGTTTTTAAGCATAAATGCCTCCGAATTATTTTTTTTTAAATTATATCATAAAAAAGCATTTTATTACAACAATAAAATATATAAGAATATTTTAAATATGCACAAATTTAGTATATATTATTGATAAAATTTCTTTTTAGTATTATAATGAAGTTAATAATATGAAAGAAAGGAAAAACAATGAAAGAAACATTTAATATAACCGGAATGACTTGCTCTGCCTGTGAAAACGCGGTAAAAAATAAGGTTTCAAAAGTAGACGGAGTAAAAAACGTAAACGTAAGCCTTTTGACAAATTCAATGCAGGTGGAATATGAAAACACCGACGCAGGAAAAATCATAAAAGCTGTACAGGACGCAGGATACAACGCAATGCCGAAAAATCAAAAAGCATCTGATAAATCCGCGTCGGACCAAATTGACGAAGAAACCCACAAAGTAAAAACAAGACTTATCTGGTCAATTATTTTTACCGTACCGTTATTCTATATCTCAATGGGACACATGATGGGACTTCCGCTTCCGCCGTTTTTATCAGGCCATGAAAATATAATGTCTTTTGCTTTTACCCAGTTTTTGCTGACAATCCCCGTAATCGGATTAAATTTTAAATATTTTCGGACAGGTTTTAAAACTCTTTTTCACGGAAAACCCAATATGGATTCTCTGATTGCAATAGGCTCCTCTGCCGCTTTAATATACGGTATCTTTGCAATTTATAAAATAGGTATCGGGCTTGGAACTTCCGATATGGATATGGTTCACTCTTATTCAATGGACTTATATTTTGAATCGGCTGCAATGATTTTAACCTTGATTACCCTTGGTAAATTTCTTGAATCCCGCGCAAAAGGAAAAACCTCCGAAGCTATATCAAAACTAATAGATATGGCGCCTAAAACCGCTATAATAGAACAGGACGGACAGCAAATCGAAGTTTCTGCCGAAACGCTGAAAAAAGGCGATATAATAATCGTAAAACCAGGAAGCGCCGTTGCCGTCGACGGAGAAATAATTGAAGGCTCCTCCTATCTTGACCAGTCCGCAATAACAGGCGAAAGCGTTCCTGTAAAAAAAGAAGTCGGAGACAAAGTAATCGGCGCAAGTATAAACAAAAACGGTTATTTTAAATTTAAAGCGGAAAAGGTAGGAGAAGATACTACTTTTTCGCAGATTATCCGACTTGTTGAAGAAGCCTCTTCTTCAAAAGCTCCCATATCGCGCCTTGCAGATAAAATAAGCGGTATTTTTGTTCCCGTTGTTATAATTATTGCAATAATAGCCACGGCCGCATGGCTTATCTCAGGCGCAGGATTTGAATTTTCCCTTTCTATAGGAATTTCCGTTCTTGTAATATCATGTCCCTGCGCTTTGGGACTTGCCACTCCTACCGCAATTATGGTGGGAACGGGAAAAGGCGCAGAAAATGGAATACTTTTTAAAGACGGAACCGCGCTGGAACACTGTCATAAAATAACCACCGTAGTCCTTGACAAAACAGGTACAATTACAAAAGGAATTCCCGAAGTAACAGATATTTATACCTTTGATAAAACAATATCCGATAACTACCTTTTAAAACTTGCAGCGTCGGTTGAAAAATTCTCCTCTCATCCTCTTGCCGCCGCAATATCGGAAAATTACAAAGGTGACCTTTTTGAGATAACGGATTTTGGTCTGATTGAAGGCGGAGGCATTAAAGGAACGCTGGAAAACGAGATTTGTCTTATTGGAAACAAAAAACTTATGGACCAAAATAATATTGACGTTTCTTCTTTAAACGAAAAATATATGGCTTTGGCAGACGAAGGAAAAACACCTCTTTTTATTTCAAAGGATAAAAAACTTTTAGGCATAATCGCTGTATCCGACCCGATAAAAGAAACAAGTCAAAATGCAATAAATACTCTTGATAATATGGGTATAAATACCGTAATGCTGACAGGAGATAACGAAAAAACCGCCAAAGCAATAAAAACCAAGCTTGGAATTAAAAAATTTATAGCCGATGTTCTTCCTCAGGATAAGGAAAAACACGTAAGAGAACTTCAAAGCAAAAAAGAAACGGTTGCAATGGTGGGCGACGGAATAAACGACGCTCCTGCCCTTGCCGCTTCGGATATAGGAATTGCAATCGGAAACGGAACGGATATTGCCATAGAATCTGCTCAGGTAGTATTGATGAAAGGGGATTTAAACGATGTTCCCACAGCTATAAAACTGTCTAAAAAGGTTATACTAAATATAAAAGAAAATTTATTCTGGGCATTTATATATAATACTATAGGAATACCTGTTGCCGCAGGGCTTTTATATAACGGTTTCGGAATAAAGCTAAGTCCGATGATTGCCGCTGCCGCAATGAGTTTCAGTTCTGTATGCGTAGTTTTAAACGCCCTTAGAATAAAAACATTTAAAGTAAATAACAGAAAGGATAAAAAAACAATGAAAAAAATAATAATCGAAGGAATGAGCTGCGGACATTGCAGCGCAAGAGTGGAAAAAGCATTAAACGACGTAACCGGTATAAAAGCTAAAGTAAATCTTGAAGAAAATACCGCTTATGTGGAATTTACGGAAGGTATTACGGATAATATATTAAAACAGATAGTTGAAGACGCAGGATATAAGGTAAAAGAAATTATATAAAACTCAATATAGTCAAAAGCCTATAAAATATGTATAAATCAAAACTATAAACTCATATAGTCAAAAGCTTATGAAATACGTATAAATAAAACCTTATAAAATCATATAGTCAAAAACCTACAAAATACGTATAAACCAAAACTATAAACTCATATAGTCAAAAGCCTATAAAATACGTATATAAAAAATAAAAACGCAGGATAAAAAATCCTGCGTTATATTTTTGCGTTTTTCAGACCCCGTTTTTTACAAGGTATCCCTTGCTCAAACAAGGGTAATAAACGATTAAACTGCTCTTGATACCTTATCGGAACGGAGGCATCTTGTACAAGCGTAAATATGTTTAGGAGTACCGTTGATATTAACTTTAACTCTTTTAACATTTGACTTCCAGGTTCTGTTGCTTCTTCTGTGAGAGTGAGAAACTTTGATTCCGAAAGAAACGCCTTTTCCGCAAATTTCACATTTAGCCATTAAATATACACCTCCTTAGTAGGGTTAACCTACATAACGCATTATATTGTATCAAATTCGGCGGTAAAAATCAATAGTTTAAGAAAAATTTTTTTATTTATGAAAAATGCTTTGTAAAAAGCAAGTTTAAACCCCTTCAAAAAGGCTTTATTTCTTATCATCAAAAGGTTTAAAAACATTTCGGAAAAAATTTCCGAAAAAACATTGACATTTTATAAAATATACTGTAAAATTATCTCATAAAATTAAATAAACGTCGGCAGCTTAACGTGCACGAACACGCTAAGCCTGCTTATAAGTGTCAACAGCACTAATAAACAACCGGATTTCCGGCACCGACTTCTGATAGTATAACACATTTTTTTCAATTTTACAACAGAATTTGGTAATTTTCTCGAAATCCCTTTGTTATATGGTTTAGTTTGTTATATCCCTTTTTGTTTTGGATAAAATGAGCTTCTTTCACTTATTGACATTTTGATTTTCTCTATGTCATTTTTTTATGTTTTTCGGAGAAATTTTTACATGTCATTCAGAGAATCTAACTTCGCTGTCATTCAGAGGAGCGTCAGCGACGAAGAATCTCTAAGTCAAGAAAGAAACCTCATTATAAAGATAAAAAACTAAAAACCGTGCTAATACACTTAGCACGGTTTTAATTTTATTTCTTATTGCCAAAAGATTTTAAAGTTTTTTAAGAAATTTTTTATTTCTTATCATCAAAAGTTTTCGGGCTTTTAGAGAGACTTTTTATTTCTTATCGTAAAGAAATTTTAAAGTTTTTAAGAAATCTTTCATTTCTTATCATCAAAAGTTTTCAGGCTTTTAGAGAAACTTTTTATTTCTTGTCGCAAAGAGATTAAAAATTTTGTAAAAATTTTTAATCTTAAAATCCAAAAAAGAAAGGATTTTTATTATGTCCGATTGTGATAGTCATAGTTTAAAAAGCTTAATCTTTATTACGGTTTAGGTCAGAGAGTTTTTTTCGCCGAAAAATCAGCGGAATAAAAAAGCTCTCCGACGAAGCAGCAATGCACGAACATTCTGCTTCCGTAATGAGATATCAACAGTATCTGCATTACCACCGGCGTCGAAGAGCATTTATTATAGCATATTTCCTCTCTTTTTTCAAGCAAAAGTTTTTCGAGAAAAGTTTTTCTTAAGAAAGTTTTTTCAAGGAAAGAGCTCCAAGAAAAGTTTTTTCAAAAATAAATAAGCAAAGTTTGTGGGCTGTCTTGCTTATATTATAGTTAGAGTTTTTTTTGGGGGGAAAGATTGTTAGGGACTGTGGTAAGCAACACTGCAGCAGGGGTATTTTATAATATTTTCATATTATAAAATAATAAATGTTGGAAAATATTTAAAAATTAACATTTTGGCTGAAAATTATTTTATATCTGTAAAATAACCTTTCTATGTATGGGTGGTTAACTTTTTTTCGGCGAGAGTGGTAGTGCAGATACATCTGTCGGGGAGCTTTTTTATTCCGCCGATTTTATAAAAAAGGTGCTTTAAAACACCTTAATAATTATTTGGGGTTTTTATGCAAGACTTATTTTTTACCTTTCTTCCCCTTCAATTAATAAAAATCCCAAATAATATTTTTTAAAAAATGGAGTTGTAAAAAGATGTTATATGAAACATTAACTGTTGACGAGTTCATCAAAACTGTCTCAAAAGAAGAAATATGGGATAAACTTAATATTGATAAAACTGATATGCTTGACATAAGAATAGAAGAAGGACATATGATTGTCCAAAAATCTATTCCTACCTGCATTTTGTGCGGAGCAACGGAAAATGTTCTTATAAAAAACTATAAACGTGTTTGTGCAAACTGTATAAGAGAAATTGCAGACGGAAATTATCAGAAAATATATCCCGAAATTATAAAATGAAATCTTCTACTTTCTTTTAATTAACCGATACATTAAAAAACCAAAAACGGCAGAAAATTTCTGCCGTTTTTGGTTTTTTTATAAATAAAATTCATTGATTAATATAAATATTTATTTTATAATAACTATAAAGTATAATAAAATCGGAGGAAAAAATTATGAATGAATTTTACGTAACTCTTGACAAAATTATAAAAGAATTTCATCTCGAAGAATTATATGTTCCAAAATCACCGGATACAATAAAAATAAAATGTACTGACGTTAACAGGCCTGGGCTTCAAATCGCCGGATTTTTTGATTATTTTGACAATAACCGTATTCAGGTTATGGGCAAGGTAGAATTTACTTTTCTCGAAAGATATACCGATGAAAGAAGGCGTATCAGTATCGACAGGCTTATATCTTCAAAAATTCCCGCAATAATAATTACAAGAGAGCTTGAGCCTTTCCCTGAAATGCTTGAGTTTTCCGAAAAATATCAGGTTCCGCTTTTGAGAACTACAGAATCAACCTCAAATTTTATGGCGTCGCTTATTGCTTTTCTTAACCTTAATCTTGCGCCGAGAAAAACTATTCACGGTGTGCTTGTAGAAGTATACGGCGAAGGTATTTTAATTATGGGCGAAAGCGGAGTCGGAAAAAGCGAAACTGCTATTGAGCTTGTAAAAAGAGGCCATCGTCTTATCGCCGACGACGCCGTGGAAATAAAAAGAGTTTCAAACATCTCATGCGTTGGCTCTTCCCCTGCTGTTATAAGGCATTTTATTGAGCTTCGCGGTATCGGAATTATAGACGTAAGACGTATTTTCGGTATGGGAGCTGTTAAGGAATCAGAAAAAATAGATTTGATTGTAAAACTTGAAGCCTGGGATATAAACAAAGTATACGACCGCTTAGGAATGGACAATGATTATACCGATATTTTGGGATTACAGATTCCTTCTTTGACAATTCCCGTAAAACCTGGCCGTAATCTTGCTATCATACTTGAAGTTGCCGCAATGAACAACCGTCAGAAACGTTTTGGATACAACGCTGCGGTAGAGCTTAACAACAGGCTTATGGAAGATATGAAAAAACATCAGTTTGAAGGTGAAGAAGAAAAATGAAAATAGAAGTTTCAACCCATAATCATACTTTAGTCAGTCAACACGCATATTCCACATTTACAGAATATATGCAAAGATGCAACGAAATCGGTCTTAGAGGTTTCGTACTCACAGACCATACTCTTTCTCTCGGCGACGGCGCTCATCCGTGGCATTTTATAAATCAGAGAGTACTTCCCGAAAAAGTAGGCAACGTACGCTTTTTTAAAGGCGCTGAGGTAAACGTACTTGATACTGAGGGCAGTGTTGACCTTGAAAACGGCATTATGAAAAACCTTGATTTTGTAATATGTTCAATGCATGAACCTTGCTATAAAAGCACAAGTTTTGAAAATCATACAAAAACTTGGCTTAACATAGCAAAAAATCCCTATATAGACGCTATAGGCCACAGCGGTCAGGATATATTTAAATATGATTACGAAACTGCTGTAAAAGAATTTAAAAAATATAATAAAATTGTTGAAATAAACAGTCATTCTTTTTCACACCGAAAAGGCGCAAAAAATAATTGTCGTGAAATTGCTCTTATGTGTAAAAAATACGGCGTAAGAATTTCTGTCGGCGCCGACGCCCATAGCATTTATCAGGTAGACGACTTTTCTGATGCCGTAAATATGCTGGAGGAAATAGATTTTCCGAAAGAACTTATTATAAATCTCACTCTTGAAAGTTTTCTTTCTTATGTTGAAGAAAGAAAAAATAGAGTAAAATAAGAAAACAAAATAAAATAACAAAGCAAGACATAAAACAAAACGTAAAACAAAACCAAACGTAAATAAAGCAAAACGTAAAAC
>CAKTDK010000034.1 GCA_934541205.1 uncultured Eubacteriales bacterium | reverse complement strand
GTATGCAACTGCAGGAACTGCCAATGTTCTTAATAAAAATATGATTGCTACAAATGCGGTAAGAAAAATCGGAGAAGGAGAGCCCAATATTGTTACACTTCTTGAAAGTGGAAAAATAGATTACTGTATATCGACTTCCGCAAAGGGAAGACAGCCTACCCGCGACAGCGTTAAAATAAGAAGAAAAACCGTTGAAAGAAGTATACCGTGTCTTACTGCTCTTGATACGGCAAACGCACTTGTAAACGCCATTTTATTAAATAAAATGCCGGAAGATTTAGACGTTATTGATATAACTTCATTATAAGGAGATAAAAATGAAACCTTGTTTGGAAAAATGTAAAATTACAAAAATACAAAAGCTTAATGAAACTGTTTTTGACATAACTGTTTTGACAAAAAATATGGCAAAAAATGCTTTGCCCGGTCAATTTGTTCATATAAAATGCGGTGAAGAAAATTTTCTCAGACGGCCTATAAGTATATGTGATACAAAAGATGATTTTTTAAGATTTGTTTTTGAAGTAAAAGGAAAAGGAACTTTTTATTTGTCACAATGCCAGACGGGAGATGAACTTGATATACTCGGACCTTTGGGAAACGGATTCGACCTTTCAAAAAGTAAAAACGGCGCTGCAGTTTTTGTCGGAGGAGGCATTGGAATATTTCCGCTTTTAAAATGCGAAAAGCTTATGCCGGAAAACAGCGTTACTATTCTTGGATTTAGAAATAAAGACGCTGTAATAATGGAAAATGAGTTTAAAGAGTTTTGCAAGGATTTTTATATTACTACCGACGACGGAAGCTACGGCAAAAAAGGTTTCGTAACAGATGTTTTGAAGGAAGTAATAAAAAAAGAAAAAGTCGGGTGTATATATGCCTGCGGTCCTATGGCTATGCTTAAAAATGTAGCTGAATTGGCAAGAGAAAATAAAATTAAATGTGAAGTTTCTCTTGAAGAAAGAATGGGATGCGGAATAGGCTCCTGTCTAGTATGCGCCTGCAGAATAAAAAGCGGTGACGGTGAAAAGTATCTTCATGTTTGTAAAGACGGACCTGTTTTTGACGGAGAGAAGGTGATTTTTAATGATTAATACTGAAATAGATTTTTTAGGAATTAAATTTAAAAATCCCATAACAACCGCTTCCGGAACTTTCGGTTTCGGAAGAGAATACGTTGATTTTTATTCTCTTGACGAGCTTGGCGGAATATCGGCAAAAGGACTCACTTTGGAGGAAAGAAACGGTAATTTATCTCCGCGTATTGCCGAAACACCTTTAGGAATTATAAACAGCGTAGGACTTCAAAATCCCGGAGTACATTATTTTATTGAAAATGAAATTCCATTTTTAAGGCAATATGATACAAAAATAATTGCAAATATTGCGGGAAACTGTATAGAAGATTATTGTAAGATGGCAGAAATTCTTAATACGGCAGACGTTGATATAATTGAAATGAATATATCTTGTCCAAACGTAAGAGAGGGAGGAGTCGCTTTCGGGGTAAAATGTGACAGTGTTGCGGAAATTACAAGAAGAGTTAAGGCAAAGCTTACAAATCATCCGTTGGTGGTAAAATTATCTCCAAATGTTACAGATATCACGTCTGTTGCAAAAACAGCTGAAGAAAACGGAGCAGACGGACTTTCTCTTATCAATACTCTTTTGGGGATGAAAATTGATGTAAAAACACGCCGTCCCGTAATAAGAAATAATATGGGAGGACTTTCCGGACCTTGTGTAAAACCTGTTGCTGTAAGAATGGTATATCAGGTCGCAAATACAGTTAATATACCGATTATAGGAATGGGAGGAATAATGACGGGAGAAGATGCAGCGGAATTTTTGATTGCGGGGGCCTCTCTTGTATCAGTAGGAAGTGCTAATCTTGCAACGCCGACTGCTGCTTTTGATATAAAAAATGAACTTATTGAATTTTGTGAAAAAAATAATATTAAGGATATTAATGATTTAATCGGAAGTGTAAAACCGTATTGATAAAAAAGAGCGTTTTAAAACGCTCTTTTATTTTTTTAATAATTTTGTATAATTTGATTGACAGCAATTTATATTGGTTATAGAATTATTATAAAGGAGAGGTTTTATGGTTGATTACAATGATTTTCTTATAAAAGCAAGAGAATATCTTCACTCAATTCCGGAACTTGGAAGAAAAGAATTTAAAACACAAAAATGTATTATTGATACTTTAGAAAAGCTTGGTATTAAATATTATAAAATAGATACAAGTACTGTAGCTGTAATAGAAGGAAAAAATATAAAGGGAAAAGTACTCGGTTACAGAGCGGATATAGATGCACTTCCGATTTTTGAAAAAAATAATAAGCCTTACCGTTCTATGCATGATGGGATTATGCACGCCTGCGGTCATGACGCTCATACGGCGATAGCGCTTGGAATATGCAAATATTTCAGTGAAAACAATAATTTTAACGGAATATTAAAGGTGTTTTTTCAAATGGATGAAGAAGGCGACGGGGGAGCCTTAAAAATGATAGAATCCGGCTGCCTTAAGTCTCCTGATGTTGAATATGTTTTGGGACTTCATGTTACATCGGGACTTGATACCGGGAAAATAGAGATAAAAAGAGGAACGGAAAGCGGAGCAAGCGATACTTTTGATATAAAAATAAAAGGAAAGTCTGCTCACGGCGCTGCGCCTCACTGCGGAAAAGATGCGATTTTAACTTCGTGCCATCTGGTTTTAGCTTTACAAAGTATAGTTTCGCGAAATATTTCTCCTCATGATAACTGTGTTTTGACTATTGGAAAAATACATGGAGGAGAAGCCGGAAATATAATTTGTAATGAAGTAGATTTAAAAGTTAATATCAGAACTGTTAAAAAAAGTACAAGAGATTATGTTATAAAAAGAATTTATGAAATTACTGAAAATACCTGTAAAGCTTTTGACGGGGATTTTGAAATTGTTCACCATAAAGGATATGAATTTCTTATAAATAATGATTTTATGACTGATACAATAATTTCATCCGCCGAGAATTTACTCGGAAAAGAAAATGTTTTTATGAGAGAAGAAATAGATTTAGGGGTAGAGGACTTTTGTTATTTTGCCAAATATTCAAAGGGCGGATTTTATCATCTCGGATGCAGAAATGAAAAGTTGGGAATAACAAGCGGAGGACATACGGATACTTTTGACATAGATCCTGCAAGCTTAAACATTGGATTTAATTTATCTTTAAACATATTAAAAAAATTATTTAATGAAATGGAGAAATAAAAATGAAAATTTATTTAAGTTGTGATATTGAAGGAACCTGCGGAATTGCCGCTTGGGATGAAGCGGGCAAGGGCGGCCCTTTTTATACATATTTTGCAAACCAAATGTCAAAGGAAGTTGCAGCTGCATGTGAAGGCGCAAACCTTGCTGGAGCAAAAGAGATTTTTGTAAAAGATGCGCACGACAGCGCGAGAAACATTGATCCCCATTTACTTCCTGAAAATATAAAAATCTGCCGCGGATGGTCGGGTCAGCCTTATTCTATGATGAGCGGAATAGACGAAAGTTTTGACGCCGTAATTTTTACAGGATATCACAGCGGTTCAGGATTTAATGGAAATCCTTTGTCGCATACTATGTCTTCTTCATTAAACTTTTTGAAAATAAACGGAGAACCTGTAAGCGAATTTGTTTTAAATTCTTATTTGGCAGGATATTATAATGTTCCAGTTGTATGTATTACGGGAGATAAAGCTCTTTGTGAAATTGCTTCTAAATATGTTGAAAATATAAAAACAGTTGCGGTGAACGAAGGTTTTGGAGGCGCTTCGGTTTCTATTCATCCGGATTTGGCAGTTAAAAGGATAAGAGAAACTGTAAAACAGGCTTTAAGTGAAGATTTGTCAAGCTATAAAGTAAAAATGCCTGAGCATTTTAAAATGGAAATAAGCTTTAAAAATCACCAACCGGCTTTTCACGGACAATTTTATCCGGGCGCAAAGCTTGAGGATAATTATACAATTTCATTTGAAAGCGATGATTATATGGACGTTATTAAATTTATGGCTTTTACAATGTAAGGTGGCAATATGACAAAATTAAAAGGAAAAGCATTGAAGTACGGCGATACAATAGGTATATGCGCGCCGTCGGGAGCTTTGTCGGAAGGACAAAGCCTTGAAATGGCTGTTAAGGGAATAGAAAAACTGGGATTTAAAACCATCGTGGGGAAAAGCTGTTTTGAAAGTTACGGTTATCTTGCCGGAACAGATGATATACGTGCAGATGATTTAAATTTTATGTTTGAAAATCCTCAGGTTAATGCAATAGTATGTTTAAGAGGAGGGTATGGAACTCCTAGAATAATTGATAAAATAAATTATGAGATTATAAAGAAAAATCCAAAAATTTTTATAGGATACAGCGATATCACAGCACTTTTAATTTCTATAAATCAAGAAACAGGTCTTGTTACTTTTCACGGACCTATGGCGGCATCCGAAGAAATAATGAGAAATGAAAAGGGAATGACGTTATATAGTTTTTTAAAGAATATGACTTGCAGAAAACCTTTTGAATTTCTTGAAAATCCATTAAACAGACAGTTAAAAACTTATTGCTCGGGAAAAGCCTGCGGAGAAATAACTGGAGGGAATTTATCTCTTCTTGTTTCAACTCTCGGTTCAAAGTATGAAGTAAATACAAAGGGAAAAATATTATTTATAGAAGAAATAAACGAGTATACTTACAGGGTGGACAGAATGCTTACTTCTTTAAGGCTTGCAGGAAAATTTGACGACTGCGCAGGAATAATTTTCGGTGATTTTAATTGTTGTGACAATGAAAAAGATGGATACAGCTTATCGTTGGAGCAAGTGATAAATGATGTAATAGGAGATATAAAAAAGCCTGTGGTTACAAATTTTTCATCCGGGCACTGTAAAAATATGATTACTATACCTTTCGGAACCAAGTGCGAAATTAATACAGAAAATAACAGAATAAGAATTTTAGAAGACAATTTATATTGAAAAAAATGCAGAATTATGATATCATAAATAAAAATATGATTGTGGAGGTTATTATGGATAAAATTAACTTGGAGAAGTTTAACGAGTACAGTGAAATAATAAAAAATATAAAAAATGAAGTGTCCAAAGTGGTAATAGGTAAAAAAGAAGCAATAGATATACTTATAATAGGTCTTTTATCTTCAGGTCACATACTTGTTGAAGATGTGCCCGGACTTGGAAAAACCACCTTGGCTTTATCTTTGTCAAAAGCTTCAGGATTACTTGGAAGAAGAATGCAGTTTACTCCTGATGTTGTTGCATCGGATATAACGGGATTTTCTATTTATAATAAAGCGAAAAATGATTTTGAATACCGTGAAGGAATTGTATTATGCAATATTCTATTGGCGGATGAAATAAACAGAACCTCTCCTAAAACTCAGGCGGCTCTTCTCGAAGCTATGGAAGAAGGTATGGTTACAGTTGACGGTCAGATACATAAAATTCCCCAGCCATTTATGGTTATTGCAACTCAGAATCCTTTTGGTTTTGTAGGAACATTTCCTTTGCCTGAGGCTCAGCTTGACAGATTTATGATGAAAATTTCTATGGGCTATCCTACAAAAGCTGAGGAAATAGATATAATTTCGCAAAGAAAGAATTCCAATCCTTTAGATAATGTAAAACCTTGTACTACAAGTGACGTTTTAATTAAAATTAAAGAGTTTGTAAGCGATATACATATAGATAATAATATAAATGAATATATAGTTGATCTTGTTAAAGCTACAAGAGATAATGAAAAAATTGCTTTGGGTGCAAGTCCGAGAGCTTCTCTTGCGCTTATGAGGGTATCGCAGGCAAAAGCATTTTTGGAAGGAAGAGATTATGTTATTCCCGAAGATATATCCTTTATGTACCCTTATATTATAAAACACAGAATAGTTCTTAAACAGGAAGCAAGACTCAATAAAATAACTATTGATGATGTACTTGAGGAAATAATAGCTTCTGTAAAAATTCCTTTTACAGGCAAAAAATAAATTGGAGAATTATCGTGGTTAAATCTAGAGTTTTATATATAATTTTTTTATTTTTAACATTTTTTATATCTCAGACTATGCCGCATAGATTGACTTCTATTTTGTTTATAGCTTCTTTAATAATACCTTTGTTTTGCTTTTGTTATGCGTTTATAGGAAAAAAATTTATAAAATGTAGTCTGCAAAACAGCAGTGTGGTTTCAGAAAGAAAAAATCCTGTCGCTCTTACTATCAAGGTAGAAAATAACAGCTATCTTCCCTTTCCTTTTATTTCTATAAGCGCTTTAATGCCAAACAGCGACAGAGACAAAATGATAAATAAAAAAATTATTTTTTCTTTGAATCCAAAAAAGAATATTGCTATAAACAGTGTATTTATTCAGCCTTATATAGGAACCTATGAATGTGGTATATATTCTGCCGAAGTTACGGATATTTTTAAAATTTTTAAATTTAAGATACCCGTTTCTTCTTTTGAACAAATAAATATTATACCTATCAGCGTTACGGTCGGTAATTATGAAAACAATGAAAGAATAGAAAATCAAAAATCTCTTTCAAGATATTCTAATTTTAATGAAGATAATAATGTTGTGGATATACGTCAGTATATGGATGGAGATAACTTAAAAAGTATTCACTGGAATTTATCTACAAAGACTGATAATTTGATGACAAAAGTATATGAGGCGGATTCTAAAAATTCCATTATAGTAATTACAGATTTGAATTTTTATTTTGATGACAGAGATAGAAATCTTGAAAGCACAAATTCTGTAATTGAAATATCTCTTGCTTTTGTATCCAAAATGCTTTCGGAAGGAAATGTCTGTGATATATCCTGGGATAACATGGTTGAAGGTAAAAGCAGCGTTCATGTAGATTCATTAAATATGTTTGATAATTTTCATGATTTGATTTCAAGAACAAATCTGGAAAAAGAGAAATTTTCCGTTTTACAGCTTTTAATGAAATATACTTGCCAAACAGGAAACAGTTCTTCTATATTTATTATTACGTCCTGCGTATCTGAAGAACTTTTAAATCATGTTATTGATGTGAGCAGAAATACAAATCACTGCATTAACATAATTCTTTTTAATGAAAATACAGATACATTAAATAATTTATATGAAGTTTTTATTCCTTCTGGAATAAATTTATGGAATGTAAGTGAAATAGAGATGAAAGAAAAGGATATTAATTTAATTCCTTATATTCCAATGTCATAATTTGTTTTTGGAGAATGAAATGAAAAGATTAAAAAATATTTTTTCCATAAAAGAATATGAAGAAATAATTTATATAACTAAGCCTGAAACTGAAAACGATAAAAAAAGCTCGTTAATATATTCTTTTTTAAAGTTTTTTATAATATATGCTTTTATAAATTTATTTGCGGCATCTTTTTGTTCAATATACAATATTAAAATAAATTTTTTAATTTTATTAATTGTTTCTTTTGGTTTTTTGTTGCTCTTTAATATATGTATTAAAAATAGAATTGCTGCTATATCAGTTTATATTTCAGTTTTTTTAGTTTTAGCAGTGCTTGTTGTTATTTTTAGAGAAACTGTTATAAATTCTTTCAGGTTTGTTTTTTACAGTATTGTCAATGATCTTATTGAAATGAATTTTGCATTTGACGGACTTTTAACTCCGTCTGCTCATGAGCTTTTAAACAGCGCAGGGGAAAATTCTTCACTTATGAGTATATACAACAATATAACTGTTATTTTGGTGACGGTATTTATGTGCGGGGTTTTGGCTGTTTCGTCGCTCAGAAATAATTCGTTTTTTATACCTTTTTTATTTTCGTTTTTGGTTTTGTCTCCCGGATTTGCTTTGGGGCTTGAAATAAATAAAATACTTTTTATACTTCTTGTGTGTATTCTCGGAGCTATTTATGCCTTTTCTTTAAATGCACAGTTTTTGAAAAAGAAAAAGGATAATAACTTGTTGTGGGGAAGATATGGAATATGCGGTGCAGCAGCGTTTGTTATTTTTTTGGCAAGTTTTTTGATTTCTGATACTCTGCTTCCAAAAGATAAACTTTTTAAAATAGGAAACGGCGCTCCCGGAACTATTACTATAACTGATACACAGCTTATGGATTTTAACGCAATGTTTCAAAACGCCCTTTTTAAATTGGGATTTAATGTAGACTTTATGGATGATGTAAGTGAATCTCCGTATATGAGTCTTGACGTTTTAAAAAACAGGACGGAGGATGTATATGTTTTAAAATCTTATTTGCCAAACGGCAAATATCTTCGTCAGGCGATAGGAGTGGATGTGGAAACAGATTATTGGAAGCCTTTTTCTGATGATTATCATAAAAGATACAGGAGTATTTATAATAAAGGATTTTCTCCCGAAAGACAAATGTATGAATTTTATTCTATAATTGACAAGGATTTTGAAAAAAACTTTAGAAACAGAAATTATACCGATAAATACGGATTCTTTTATGATGTTGTAAATATTGAAAATATAAAAAAAACATACAGTATAATCATGCCTATGAAGCCTTATGACGGCATAGTGAAGATTACGCCTGAAAAGCCTATTTCTTTTAAAGGAGATTCTGTATTATACGATAAAACAAGAAAAGGAGAAATGTTTAAATACACTGTTCCTATAATGTCACAGCTTTCTCTTGATGAGGAATTTATAAAGAATTTTCCTTTTTATCAGTATGAATATAAAAAAATATATAGTGATTATGTTGCAGGAATTAATAAAAATCTTACTGAAGAACAAAAGAAATATTTAGATAATGAATCGGAATACCGTGAGTTTGTAAAAGCCAATTATCTTAATGTAAATAATAATTTTGTTAATAAAGAAATTATTGATAAAGGAAAAAGCATATGCCTTGAAGGAAAAACTCCTATTGAAAAAGCGCATATTCTTGAAAAATATTTTAAAAACAATTTTAAATATAATAAGGATCCGAAGTTTAGTCCGGATGCAGATCCCTTATATGAAGTAATGTTTAATAAAAAAGAAGGATATTGTTCTCATTTTGCAACTTTAATGACTTATATATTAAGAGCTCAGAATATACCTGCGAGATATGTTACGGGGTATTATGTATCAGACTTGAAAAAAGTTTCAAATTTATACGGCGCTGTTGTAAATCAAAGTGAGTATCATGCTTGGGTTGAAGTATATTTTGACGGAATAGGCTGGCTTACGTTTGATCCTACCCCGGGTTTTGTAGTAGATGAAGTAAGCCGTGAAAATGATTACGTTATACCTACTTATGAAAAACCGGAAAAACCTCAGGAACCTACCATGGAACCTATGCCGTCTTATGAAGGTCCAACAACGGAAGAAGAGGCGTTTGTTACTTCTGATGAAAAAAATGCAGGGCATAATTTTGATATAAAAACATTTATTCTTATTGTTTTTATATCTTTACTAATTCTTGCTTTTCCGGCAATAATTTTATTCGGCAGTATTAAAAGAAGAACAAAATTTGAAAGATTTAAAAATATGTCTTCTGCCGAAAGTGTAAAAGGTATGTATAGATATATGCTTTCGATACTTAATATTGCTGGAATAAAACCGGAAAACGGTGAAAATCCCAAAGACTATTTTTCAAAAGCCGACAAGCAGCTTGAACTTTGTAACAGATTAAATAGTTTATGGAGTGTAATGTGCAGATGTGAATTTGGAAATAAAGATATTTCTGAAGAAGAAAGAACAGCTTTTTATAATACCTTATATGAAATTTATAATAAAACGCTGAAAAAAACCAATTTTATAAAAAGAATTTATTATAATATAAAATTATAAAAAAGATGTTGACAACTAAAGAGTAAAGTGATATAATCTTTTAGACATAGAAGTAGAACTACCTGTTCTCACCCTCCGACCTTGGAGTCCGGACGGTTAATACAATTTTAATTTTTGTATTTTAAGACGGGTAATTTTACCCGTCTTTATTATTTTATAGTACTTTGGAGGTGCTTATTATCAGTAAAAATGAACATCAAATAAATGATGAAATTAAGAGCAAGGAAGTAAGGGTTATTGATTCTGACGGAAGCCAGCTTGGAATTATTTCTATTGAAAAGGCTTTGGAAGCGGCAGAGGAAAAAAACCTTGATCTTGTTAATGTGGCTCCTAATGGAAATCCGCCGGTTTGCAGAATTATGGATTACGGCAAATATTGTTTTGAACAGGCTAAACGTGAAAAAGAAGCCCGTAAAAATCAAAAAATTATATCTCTTAAAGAGGTTCAGCTTACGCTTAAAATCGATACTCATGATTTTGAAACTAAATTGAATCATGCAAAGAGGTTTTTATCTAACGGAGATAAAGTAAAAGTCGTTGTAAAATTCAAAGGCAGAGAGCTTGCCAACACTTCTTTCGGAACTAAGCTTTGCGAAAGATTTGAGGAAGGCTGTAAGGAATTTGGTGTTGTTGATAAACCTGCAAAGATGGAGGGAAGAAATATGGTAATGATTATTTCTTCTCTGAAAAAAAAGTAATTTAAATATTTTCAATACAGAAGGGAGTTATTCTAATGCCAAAGATTAAAACACACAGCGGTGCTAAAAAGAGATTTTCCGTTACAAAAAACGGTAAAGTAAAAAGAGCAAAAGCTTTTAAAAGACATATTCTTAATAAGAAATCAACTAAACGTAAAAGAGCTTTAAGAAAAGCTGCATACGCACCTGCTGCAAATGCAAGCACTGTTAAAAGATTAGTACCGTATAAATAAAATATTATACTTACAAAGGAGGTAGTACAACATGGCAAGAGTTAAAGGCGCTATGATGACTCGTAAAAGAAGAAAAAAAGTTTTAAAACTTGCAAAAGGCTACAGAGGAGCTAAAAGCAAATTATATAGAACAGCCAATGAAGCTGTAATGAAATCACTTGTTTATGCTTATATCGGCAGAAAACAGAAAAAAAGAGATTTTCGTTCTCTTTGGATTACCCGTATATCGGCTGCAGCAAAGGCAAACGGCATAAATTATTCAAGATTTATGAATGGCCTAAAAAAAGCAGGAGTTGACCTTAACAGAAAAATGTTATCGGAAATAGCAATTTCCGATAAAGAAGCTTTTGCTAAATTGGTTGAAACTGCGAAAGCTGCACTTAACTAATAAATGTTATAAAAATGCTTAAGATAATTAAAGTTTATCTTAAGCATTTTTTTGTTAAATTTTATAAAGTTCTGCGAAAAAGCTGTTTTTATTTAGATAATGTGTTATAATAGTTTAAAAATAATATATAATTTCTTGGATTTTATTATGGAAATAAAAATAAAATAAAAAGAGCAGGGGGAAAAAATGAACACAATATTTCATTCTGTTACTTTGGATAAAGATAAATGCAAGGGTTGTACAAACTGTGTAAAAAGATGCCCTACCGAAGCCATAAGAGTAAGAAAATCAAAAGCTTTAATTATTTCCGAAAGGTGTATAGACTGTGGGGAATGTATAAGAGTTTGCCCTCATAAAGCAAAAAAGGCTGTTTCGGATGATTTTGATATTTTAAAAAAATTCAAATATAACGTCGCTTTGCCTGCACCCAGTCTTTACGGACAGTTTGATGGTATAGACAATATTGATTACATACTTGACGGACTTATACATTTAGGATTTGATGATGTTTTTGAAGTATCTGTTGGAGCAGAAATAGTTTCGGATTTCAGCAGAAAACTTTTGAAATATGATAATAATTTAACCTATCCTGTAATTTCTTCTGCTTGCCCGGCTGTTGTAAGACTTATAAAAGCAAGATTTCCAAGCCTTTGTAAAAATGTTTTGCCTGTTTTGGCTCCCATTGATGTTGCTGCGAGACTTGCAAGAGAAAAGGCTATGAAAGATACGGGACTTAAAAGTGAAGAAATAGGAATTATATTTATTACTCCTTGTCCTGCAAAAGTGACGGCGGCATTTAACCATGATGAACTGGAAGAAAGAACTGTAGACGGTACAATTTCTATGCAGAGAGTATATAAGAAGCTTGCCGCAAAAGTGAAAAAATCCGAAAATCCAATACAGTTTTCAAAATCCGGGATAATGGGTGTTGGATGGGCAGCTTCCGGAGGAGAAAGCGCTGCTCTTTTGAAAGATAAATATCTTGCTGCTGACGGTATAGAAAATGTAATAAAAGTGTTGGAAGAGATAGAAGACGGAAAACTTGATTATTTGGAATTTATTGAATTAAACGCTTGTACAAGCGGTTGTGTCGGCGGATGTCTTACAGTTGAAAATCCTTTTGTTGCAAAAGCAAGGATACAGGAGCTTAGAAAATATCTGCCGGTTTCACAAAATAAGTCTGATTATGACAATAAAGAAAATATGCTGTGGGGAGTGCCTTTATCTTACAGTTCCATCTTAAAGCTTGATGACGATGTAGTAGTTGCGATGAAAAAAATGATGGAAATAGAAAAAATAAAAGAGCTTTTGCCTGATATCGACTGCGGAACATGCGGTTCTCCTTCTTGTAGAGCTTTTGCCGAGGATGTAGTATCAGGAAAAGCATATATGTCGGATTGTATTTTTATTTATAAAGAAACTATAACTAAGTTAGTTCAAAAAGTTCCGGAACTTGGAAAGATTATTTCTAAAACAGAATGGGGAATAAAAGATGAATCAAAATGAGCTTGCGGAAAAATTAAACTTAAAGCCTCTAAATGATATCCAACAAAAAAAAGATGTTATGGGATGTTATGTAGGGGATCTTCTCAGCTTTGTGATGGGAAGAGCAAATCCGGGCGATTTGTGGATTACCGTTATGAATAATATAAATATAGTAGCTGTTGCCGTTATGGCTGATGTTTCCTGTATCGTTTTATGCGAGGATGTAAATATTGAACAAGGTATAATTGACAGGGCGTCAGAAAAAGAGATTATGATTTATAAAAGTCCTCTTACCGCTTATGAGCTTTCAAAGGAAATAGGAAAGTATATCTGATTATGGAAAAGATATATTATGATTTTCATATACACTCATGTTTGTCTCCTTGCGGAGACAATGATATGACTCCTAATAATATTGTCAATATGGCAATGCTTAACGGATTAAACTGTATAGCTATTACCGATCATAACAGTATTCTTAATTGCAAAGCTGTAACAGAACTTGGAAAAAAGGCAGGAATTACCGTACTTCCCGGAATGGAACTTGAAACATCTGAGGAGGTTCATATTCTGTGCCTTTTTTCTTGTATTGAAAATGCTCAAAAGTTTGCTGATTATGTTTTTTCTAAAATGTCGAAAATAAAGCTGAAAAAAGAAATTTTTGGTGAAGAACTTATTATGAATGAAAAAGATGAGATTTTATATGAGCTTGATTTTCTGTTAAATGTTGCGTCAGAGATTTCCTGTGATGAAGTATCTAAAATTGTAAGAGGCTATGAGGGAATTGCTATTCCGGCTCATGTAGATAAGCCTGCAAACAGCATAATTGCCAATCTTGGCTTTATTACTGAAGATATGGGATTTTCCGCAGTTGAATATTCTAAAAATTGTACGCAGGATTTTTTGAAAAAAAATGAATATTTAAAAAAATATAATTTTATAAAAAATTCTGACGCTCATTATTTATGGGATATAAAAGAAAAAAAGGATTGTATTTATGTAGAAAAAAATACTCCTGAGGAAATAATAAAATATTTATTAAATCACAATAATAAAAGCTACAGCGAGTAAATATATAATAATCCTTGTTTTTTTAACAAAAATAAAAAAATTTAATAAAATTTCGCCAAATATATTGATTTTTGCATTTAAGAGGAATATAATATCAATGGTCTACTGATAATAATAAGAAAGGATGTGCTTTTTGTGAACCCTGACCCTTACAGT
>CAKTDK010000033.1 GCA_934541205.1 uncultured Eubacteriales bacterium | reverse complement strand
GCATAAATGCAACATCTTCGAGTTCTTTTTCATACTTATATAATTTTTTTCTTTCATACAGTTTGCCGTTAAAAAATATATCTCTGTCTTTATAAATTTCTGCAATTTCTTTATTATCCGTAAAAATAATATCCGGATTACAATTACATATTATTCTGTCATTAAAAGTTTTTCCGTATTTCATAGATAAAGGGATACATACTATATCGCTTCTTATGCAGGTTAATATATTTAAAGCTGTATTTATTTCATTATCGCAAAGTACCGCTGCTTTTATTTTATGATTGTAGTTATTTGATAATATCTCATAATTGCTATTACAAATTTTTATGATATCAATATAAGAATATATTTTATTTTCCTTTAGAAATCCTTTTTTGTTTTCTAATGAATTTAATAGGTTTTTCCATAATTCATTCATTATTTAATATCCCTTCAATTAAATCTATGATATTTTTAACATATCTGAAATTTTCTAAACTTATATCAGAATCATTAAATTCAATTTCAAATTTATTTTCTAATGCCATTATTAAATCTATAGTATCCACAGAGTCTATTCCTAAATCATTTTTTAAATTATTTTCTTCACTTATTTCTTCTAAATAAGTCATTTCTTTTACACATTCAATTACTTTTTCTTTTATTTTTATTTTCTCCATAAATAACCTCATAAAATTTTTTCTATTTCAGTCCATATTTTTTTAAAAGTTAAATTTTCATCGCCGTTTGAATCAATTATTATACCGCTGTATTTTTTCGCAAGATATATATATTCCTTTTTTAAGTTATTGTATAACTCCATATCTATCCATTTGTTTTTTTCATTTTCACGGCTTCTAATCCTTTTTAATCCCGTATCAATATTGATATCAAGGAAAAAAGCAATATCGGGTTTTGGAACATGGGTGTATACTTCATATATCCAGTTATCTTCTTTATATCCTCTGGCTCTTAAATTTGCTATATTTGAATAAAAATATCTGTCACTTATGACAAACCGGTCATTTTTTAAAAGAGGCAAAATGACTTTGTTGCAATGCTGTATTCGATCAGATGCTGCAAAAAGACTTAATGCTCTGTAATCGTATTTTGTATTATCTTCTTTATCCATAAAAGTCCTGAAAATTTCAGATTTTCTAACTTCATTTGTTGGCTGTTTTGTTATGACAGAGTTTATTCCAAGAGAGTTTAATTTATTTTCCAGCATTTTTATCATTGTCGTTTTTCCGCAGCCGTCAAGACCGCAGAAAGTAATTAATTTTCCGTTATACATTATCTTCCTCCCTTTTAAATATAAGATTTTTATGGTTGTACGAAAAGAGGTATTCTTCAAAATCTTTATAATAATAATGCTCATCTGATGAAAGTGAAACTATGTCGTTTAATTTTTCGTCCGGAGCAAAATCAAGTTTATCTAAAATAATCTTATAAAGCGTTAAATTTTTATTGTTTCTCGTTATTTGCATTAATTTATCTATACAATAATATACTTCTTTTTGTATATTAAATTTTTTTGACGTATTGCATAATACTTCAATATCATTTTCATTAAAATTATTTATCATTACTTCTATATCTAAAAATTTGTATAAAGATAAATCTCTGTCTTTATTTACCCACCATATATTTACGGCTTCTTTATATAAATGCAAAAATAAAAATATAACAAAATCTGTTTTGTTCAGAGAAGCTATTTCATGATCGCCTATTTTATATGTAACTTTATTTGCCAGCATATTTTTTAAAAGTTCATCTGATTGTGAAGTTTTACACTCTAAAGAAAAATTTATATCAATTTCAATATTATGATTTTTTTCTTCCTTTACATAAGGTATTGTTTCGCCTCTATTATACAAAGAGTTTAATATTTCTTTTCTGGTAGCTTCTGTTATTTTGTTTTCATTAATTTTTCCTTGTACAAATCCGTCTTGCTTTAGTGGTTTATCAAGCAGATGTATATTGGATTTTTCAGTTAAAATATCATAGTCATTTGAATACCTTGTACCATTTGGAAAAATGGCAGTATTTAAAATTGAACCCTTAAGATACACAAAAGAATCTATGTTTTTTATATTTTCATTTATTTTTATTAAATCTTCAAAATATATTTTATTTTTAATTTTTTGATATTCATATATCATTTTTAATGAATTCTTTATTTCTCGATTCATATTTTCAAGAAGATTGTTTTTATATAAATTATAATAAATTATTCCCCCTACTCTATGAAACATGGCTTGTCCTAAAATCCAAGGCATATCTAAATTTTTATTTAACAAGACTGATATTTTTTCTGTATTCGGATCAGTGAAATTTAAACATTGAAGGATAAATTCTTTTTCATTAATCATTTTAATTCTCCTTAAACTTCTTTTAAAACTGTATTTTCAAGTTTATATTTTTTATTAAATCTTTTTTGTAAAGCGGGACGATGTGTAATTGTAATGACAGACATATTATCTTTTTCAATTATATAATCCATTATTTTTTTCTCCGTATCCTCGTCTATTGACGCAGTCGCCTCATCTAAAATTAAAATATTAGATTTTGCGGCTAAAGCCTGAGCGATTAAAATACGCTGTTTTTGTCCTCCTGAAATATTGTTTGAATTTTCGTTGATTATAAAATCCAATCCTTCTTTTTTTAATGTTATAATATCATCTATTTGCGCGCATTTTAAATAGAAAATTATTTCTTCATCTGTTATGTCCTTGTTTATTATTTTAAAATTATCTCTTATACTTCCGTTAAATAATTTGCTGTCCTGTAGTATAGTCATTATATTTTTACTTAAAACTTTATTATTTAAAACAGAAATGTCATTTTCATTAAGCTGTATTTTTCCGCTGTCAGAAATGTTAAGTCCACTGAGTAAATTTATTAAAGTGGTTTTTCCGCATCCGCTTTCACCATATAATACAATTTTTTCTTTTTCTTTTATATCTAAAGATAAATTGTTTAAAACTTTAACTTCATTATTATATGAAAAAGAAACATTCTCTGCTTTTAGGTCATATTTATCAATACTTGTATTTTTTGTTTTTTGTTCTTGAAATTTATAAATATCAAGTACTTCAAAAATTCGGCTGTAGAAAGGATAATATGTTATTATGCTGATATGTCTTTGAATTATTTGATCTGTATTGATAAATACATTATTAAAATAATCACAGAACATTAAAAGTTCTCCAACTGATATCTCACCATTTATTACAAACCATGCACCTATTAAATATAATAATATATTACAGACATAATTAGCTTTAAAATCATTGTTTATTTCGTTAAAAAACCAAACGCGTATCCATTTTTTACTTAGGTATGCGATTTTTTGTCTGAATTCATTATAAATTTTTATAAAAGAATTTTGAGCATTATGTATTTTTATTTCACGCCAATTTTGAATACTGTTGTTTTCAAATGAATAGTATTCGTCATCCAGCTTTCTTTTTTCTTCGTTAATTATTTGAAATTTTTTTCCTATAACATAATTTATAAGTAGAAATATAGGGATAATAATAAGTGAAATGAGAGCAAATTTATAATTTATAATAAACAGAGCAAAAACATTGAGGATAACTGTCATTATATTTAAAATATAATCTACAATTTGCTCGTTTATAAAACCTGCCAGCATATCACAGTCGTCAACGAGTCTCATTTTCATATCGCCGCTGTTGTAATCACTGAACGTTTTACAGCTGAATTTAGTATAACTATTCCACATAGACGCTCTAAGCTTATAAACAAACTTATTTTTTAAAGTGTTGGACATATATAATCTTAATGCATCCATTATAAATCTTAATATATAGACCATAAGAAGTGAAGCTATTACAAACACAATCAAATTATATTTTTCTTTTGTAAGGACATCATCAATAAAAACTTTGAAAACAAAAGGATTTACCATGCTTACCAAACTGTAAATAAAATTTAATATTAGCATAACAATAATAAGAAATAAAACTCCTTTTACTATTTTCATCATTTTTATTACTATATCTAATCTTTTTTTCATATTTTAAAAAGTATTTATATCAAACTTCTATTACTTTGTTACAAATACTTAAAGCCTCCTTCCTATGTGATATTGAAACTGTTGTTTTATTTAATTTCGAAATATTTTCAAGGATACCTTTTTCGGTTTCTATATCTAAAGATGAAGTAGCCTCGTCCAATATTATTACAGAACAATTTCTTAAAAGTCCTCTGGCTATCATTATTCTTTGTTTTTGACCGCCGGATAATCCGCTTCCGTAGCTGTCTAATTTTGTTTTGAATTTGTCAGGAAAATTATTTATTCCTCTAAGAGTTTTCGCATTGTTGCAGGCTGTTTCTACCTCTTGAATTTGATAATCGTTTCCGAAGGTTAGATTAAAAAGTATATCTCCCATAAAGGTTGCATAATTTTGCTGTATAACACATATATTTTTTCTAATTGAAAAAGCACTTATGTTTTTAATATTTATACCATTTATCAGTATTTCTCCGCTGTCAGGTTCATAAAATTTTAAGAGTAATGATATTATTGTCGTTTTTCCTGAACCGCTTTTTCCTGTTAAAGCAGTTTTATCATCTTTTTTTATAACAAAGGATACATTATCTAATATTTTCTTATCCTTTTCATAACCGAAAGACACATTTTTAAATATTATTTCTTCAACATTGTTTATTTCTATTAAATCTTTTTCATTTTTTTCATCCGGCAGTTCAATTATCTCACGTACCCTGGCAATACTTGCATGGCGATTTCTGTAATCAAGATATATTCTCAGTATCCAATTGAATTTTCTATGGAGTATTGCAACATACTGTATGATACCTATAAATAATCCTAAAGTTATTTGATTTTTTTGCATAAGAAAAATCGTTATAATATATATAATTATAGAGCATATAAGATTTATAATATATACTAATTTTTCAAGTAAAAAATGTTTTTTACTAATTTGATTGTTATAGTCTATTTCTTTTCTGAACAAGCCGAATAACTTTGAAGTTGCCCATGGAAATCCATTGATTATTTTAAGCTGAGAAAATTTATTTAAATATTCGAATATTTTATTTGTTATTTCTCCGTTATTTTCCCTTTGATTCTGTGACAATTTGTCAATATCTTTTGAAAAAAATACGGTTAAAAAGATTGGAAGCAAAGAGAATAATAACAAAACCAATGATAAAATAATACTTATTCTTGCAACGTAAAGTAATATTACCATACATAAGATAACTGAATTGATAAAATGAAATATATTTCTTTGAATAAAGCTTATAAATTGATCTGCATCGCTGTCGAGCCGGCTCATAATGTCCCCGGTATTTAAAGAGTTTAAATATGATGGTTTTATATATAAGAGCTTTCTGTATAAATCGTTTTTAATGTCTACTACAAATGTAGAATTTAATTTTTGCCATAAAAAAGAATATAAAAGATTTGCCGCAGAATTTATTAAGAAATATACTAATAATGTTTTTATAATATCAGGAAGTATGTAATAAAGCTCCGCTTGAAATACTAAATTTACAAGTCTGATGATTTGCTGAGGAATTAAAAACGTAATTCCATACATAATTAATATGCAAAGATCAGCTATTAAAAATAATATTATATATTTTTTTGCATATCTGTATACAAATTTCAAATTTTCTTTTTTATTCAATTAAATTCCCCCATATTATACAGGTAACACCCTGAAAATCAGGGTGTTATCTATTATTTTTTTACCATAAATCGGTATCATCAGTGTAATACTCGAATTTATATCCTTTTTCTTTTACATACTTTTCCGCATAAGAATTCATTTCTACGTATATTGTCGGATTCATTTCAAACTTTGATTTTTTTTCATCATATAATATTCCGTCTATAATTTCTACAGATTTCGGTATATATATTTTTTTTAGGTTGTAGCAGCTGTTAAAGGCTTGGTCTCCAAGTTTTTTTAAACCCTTTGGCAATACAATTTCTTCTATTTTTTCACAGTGGTCAAAGGCTTCTGCTTCTATTTCTTCCAAACCTTCATTGAATTTGAAATTTTTAATATAAGAAAAGAAAAATCCACCTTTATTTACTTTCTTTACATTTGAAGGTACTTCTAAAATATCTATTTCAGCCATGATAAAAGTACCGTACGGTATTTCTGTTATATTATCATTTAACACTAATTCTTTTATTTTTACGCCATCAAAACTTTCGGTTTCTACATATTTTATGCTGTTCGGCAAAATATATTTTTCTGTTTCTCTATTTTCCGGATAATATAGTAGAATATCTTTATTTTTATTGCATAGAACTCCGTCTATATCCGCATATATTTCGTTTTTTTCATCTACAAAAATATTTTGACATCGAAAACCGCGCATAACTCCATCCTCAATATATTTTATACTTTTAGGAATAATTACATTGTTAAATGTGTTGTTATTTGCACGTACCATAAAAAATGAATCTAATATACCATCGGGACCAGTCGGAATGTTTAAATCTTCTCCTGTAGGTCCTGTATATCCTACATATTGGTTAAATCGATTAACAACAAAAATATCTTTTGAATTAATCCCCAAATTATAGTTATATTCAAAGGTATTATATTGATTTTCTCCCGAAACAAAAGAAAGACCTAACTCAGGATGACTTTTTTTATAAAATTCTCTAGTTATCATTTCAAAGGAGTTGTTTGCTAAAATATTTTTTATCTGATCATATGAAGATTTTGCAATTTTTCCCCAGTTTGTATTATCATAATCTTCACTGATTTCTACTGTTGAATATGCCTCGTTCTCTGAATGCAGTTCACCTGTAGGATTTTGACCGGGAGTCTTTGTTTTTGAACAACCTGCAAGAATGAGAGAAATCATTAAAATCAGGAATGTAAATCTTTTTAATTTATTGACTAAATCCATAAAATTCACCTTTGCTAATATCCTTACATTGTAGAAGTTTAATTAATTTCTATATCTTGAATATTAGAAATAACGTTATTGTCGTTCAATGTAATATCTAAATAACATCTCAATACAACCTTATTATCAATTAATATTAAGTATTTATCACTTATACTATATGATATAAGTGTATCTTTATAAATATCAATTAATTTATTGTATATTTTTTGATTTATATTATTTTCATATATAATAGGAACATTAATATTTTTAAATACATCAATATTAGGTGCCATATAAGATACAATTGTTCCATCTTCATTTATGAATAATGAAATAAAATCTGCGGTTTTAATATTTTGAATATATTTATAATATGTTGATTCATATACTTCTTCGGATGTAATATATTTAATAGGTTCCATTTTATATTCTTCTATATTGACTATATTCTTCAAATAATTATTAGATATTTTTTTGATGTCTAATGGTTTTCTGAATAGTTTAATTGTTTTCTTTTTTTCATTAGGATATAATCTATAAGCTGCTATTCCGTTTTTATTATATATAAACTCATTATTATCAGTATCAACATATATTTCAATTGTAGGAATCTCATTTGAAGAGCTGTTTTCTGGTGTAACAGTATTAATGTATGTTAGATTATCTTTATATATATTATTTAAATCTAATTGAGTATTTGTTTCCGGCATAGTTGCAAAACTTAGAGTGACTGCTCCGGAAACAGCTAAAAATATAATTAAAATTTTCATTTTTTTCATTTGACTATCCCCTTATTTTTTCATATCATTAAAGTCAATCCAAAAATGCGATTCTACTTTTTCAAAATACTTATTTTTACCTTCCATCTTATGCCATTTTATAATTTGATACCAAATTCCATAAAAAACAGTAGTGCCTCCATCATTTAAAATGTCTTTTCTTATAATAAATATAGGATTTTTATTATTTTCAATCAAGTTTAAATCAATATGATACATTCCATATGATAATAAAGGAAAAATAATAGCAATTACTAAAATTATAATTATTGTAATCAATATCTTTTTATTCATGCAATTCATCTCCTATTTATATTGTGTGAAGGGATATTTTGAATTCAAATTTCCTCGGGTATAAGGAGCATCTGTTCCTCCTGCATTACCATAATTCCAAAACTTTGCGTAAAATAATCCATCACTCATAGCTTTGCTGTATGTATTTTTATTTTGAAATAAAGATTTTGAAAAGTCATACATATATTGATTAATCTGATTAACATATGTTATGTTTTCAAAGCCGATTACAACTTTTGCTCCTTTGTTTGCGATGCTGTTTACTAAATTATTCGCAGATGCCCTTCCCTCGCCGGCAGAACATGTTCCCAAAAAAGTAAGATTTAATTGACTAAATGAATTGGCAGGCTGACTATCTATGTCATAGATATCAATGTATGTTGGATTTTCATATTTTTGGCCATTATATGTATACATAGAGTTAAAATCTAGAGTAGTTTGATCTGAATGAGTATGAATCATAAAAATATTGTAATGTAATAAATAATTTAATCCGTTAGCAGCTGTTTCTGAACTTTTAAAAACCATGTTGCCATTAATATTATCTATCAATATATCTTGGCTCATTTCTATCCAATGATACCTATAATCTGTATCTTTCCATTCAATGCCCAAGAAAGCACCTGTATCTGCTTTTACATTAACAGCAGAAAGAAAAAAAGCAAATATAATAACGAATTTAAAAATTTTTTTCTTTTTCATAAACTCACTTTCCTTTTCTTTTCATTTTATTAATTAATTTTTATAAATTAATTCGTAGTAATAAGGATACTGATAATTATCCGAAACAGAAACGGAACAATTATTTTTTGTTTTTACCGCAATACCATAAGTATCGGTAATTTTTTCTCCGTTTTTAAAAAACATTTTTGTTAAATCTATTTTATTATAGCTGTTGCTTTTTATATTTTCCGTTAAACAAAATTCTAATTTTTCAGGAGGATTTACGGTAGTTAAAACAGTAGACCATATTTCTGAAATTTTATAAAAATCCATTTTCATATCTGAATCAGAAAAGTTTCTGAAATAAAAATACACTTTTTGTATATTTTTATTATCTATATTTGAATACTTTTCCAATTGATTTTGGATAAATAATGTACAGTCTTCTGAGAGTGTACAAATATTATCTAGGTATGTAGCGTATTTATAATTTTTGTCATTAAAACCGTCAAACATTTTGTCTTTATACATTTCAAAGGAAAGGTCCATTTTCAATGAGTCTTCTGCTGAAAATGTTAATCTGTAACAATCGTTCAGCTTTAAAACCTGTATTTCTTTTCCGTAAATTATTTTTCCGTTTTTTTGTTCATAAGGTTTTCTTATAATATTTTTTACTTCATTGTTATGGTGATCTTTAAATACTACAAGATCCCTCATATCTGTATTTGCGCTTAGATCAAGGTTATATACTTTAAAATTCAGTTCTTTTAAATAATATGCGTTTTTGCAGTTTATTTCACATTTTATTCCGGCAGATGAACAGTAAAAATATAATTCTGCTTCTTTCCCTTTATATTTTACTGCTTCAACATAATCACCGTACATGTTTTTAAAGTTAACCAATTTAGCTTTTGAAAATCCTTTTATATCTTCATGGAGTTTAAATTCAAAATAATCTTCCTTATATGTTATTTTAAATTTATCTTTAAGTGAGTAAGGAAAATACATTTTTATATCGTTGCTTTTGTTTTCGTAAGCGTATTCTTGTTTTTTACATTTTATAATTGTGTTATCTATTGCTTTAAATTCTCCGTTTTCTTCGTATGCTATAGGAGAAGAAAAAATATATAGAGATTTTGTTCCGTCTTTATTTTCATAGCATTTTGAAAAGAAATTTGTATATTCTCCTTCTCCTGAAACTTGAGAATCATTATCAATGAAATCAATTGGATTAATAAGCTCTTTTTTATTATAACTACATGAAGAACACAAAATTAACGACAAAATAAGACAAAAAATAAATTTTTTCATAATTTTTTTCCTAGAAATAAATTTATTGTAATTTTTACTGATTTAATTACATTTTTATTTTATCATCGTCAAATGTTATTGTCAATATTATTGTTATTTAATATGTTTTTTTGTTGTAAAATAATGTATTTTATGATATGATATATTATATCTGTTATATTAAAAAGGGGTACAGTTATGAAATTAAACAAAAAGATGAAAATAACTATTGTTTTAGCAATATTGGCGGTTTCTGTCATATTAGTGTCGTTTTATTTAATATCAGGATTAATTTTAAAAGAAGAAGTACCTGTAGTAAAACAACAAAACGATGACGCTCTTCCATTAAGTACTTCTGAAAATATTACCGAGGAAATTTCTTTGACGTCTAAAGAAAATGATATGCAGAGTGTTCAAATAAATAACGATGAAACCAATAATATCTCACAAATAGATCCTTCTGATGAAATTCAGACAATGGTATCTCAGGGTCCTCTTAAAAGACCTTCATATGCCGGCAAAATTGTTCCTCCTGAAATAAAGGAAGTAGGTTTTGTTAAGGGGGGAGATGATTTGGAAAAGGTTTTGAAAAATAAAACGCTGCGTTTTTATGTTCCCGAAACCTGGTCCCATCCCTATGAATTGAAGTTTGTATTATATCCTAAATTAAAACGTGAGTATAACCTGACTGTTGAAGCTATGCCTTCCCAATATCAAAAAGACAGCTTAAAAGCTATTCTTGATATAAAGGCGGGAAATCAAATTGATCTTATAGGCTTAAGCCAGGAAAAAATTCCTATGGTTTTTAATCTGTGCCAGCCACTTAACGATAAAATAAATTATGAAAATATAGATAAAGCATACGGTATAGATAAAAATCTTATAAATAAATATAAGGAAAATGATAATTTACTCTATCTTCCTTATAAAGGAGGAAAAGAAGCAATCTTTTATAATACTAATTTGATTAAAAATGCAGGACTTGAAGATCCGTATCAGGTATATAAGCAGGGACGCTGGGATTTCGGAACATTTAAGGAATACTGCAATAAATTAACTGTTATTAAAGATGGAAAACTTGTTCAGACGGCTTATGCTTGCTGGCCCAGAGGCTTATATGAATTTTCTTTGGCAAACAAAGCAAATTTCTTTGATTATAATAACGGAATTGTAACTTCAAATATAAATGACGATAAATTAAAAAATTCTTTGCATTATGTTAAAGAACTGTATTTAAATAACAGTATACATATTTTTAAAGGTTTGGGAAATTATCCGGAATTTTATGAACAGGAAAAAATAGCTATGGCAAAGCTTAATTATCCCGAAAATCCAAAACATATAAATTTTGGAATGGTTCCTCTTCCAAAAGGTGAAAACGGAGAAAATATTATAACTTCAAGCGGTATAGGATATGCGCTTCCTAAAAATATGCTTGTAAAAGATAATGAAACGGCAGCTTTAATTTTGGCTGAAAATATTCTCAATTATATGTATGATCAGGAATACAGAGAATTTGAAGCGCGTCTTTCTTCAAACCCTGATTGGAAAACTCAATATGAAGATGTTATGCTTAATACTCCGTCAGAACTTTTAATGCTTTACGGAGTAGGAACAGCTGCTGATGAAATTTCAGAACTTGATACCGCTATAAAAACAAAAAAAGGGTCTATTGACGATACATTAAAAAAATTGGAAACTGTATTCAATGAACAAGCAAATTCTCCTTTTTTAGATTAATAATCGATATATTTAATTTAATATATATAAAAAATAATAATTTTTATAAACAGTTGATGTATTTTACAATTATACTTCAAACATTTACGCAATATCTTGCTAAAAAATTTTTAATATACAATGATATTGACATTTTTATATGATTTAGTATAATAAATTTAAATAATATTTATAGGATTTTGTTTTATGAATAATAAGAAAAATTGTCTAATTTTTGTGCTAAAATAAAGGCTTATTTAATAAATAAAAAATTTGGACTATTGATCAAAAAATCTTTTGTTATATATCTTATAATTGTCTGATATAACATCCTACAATTCAAAACAGTACTGCTGTTATTCAAATAAATAAGATTGTGGAGTAAAAAATGAAAAAAATAATTTCTATTATAATGTTATTATTAATATTAACGGGCTGTAATAAATCAAATGAAAAAATGCAAGGCGGCATTAATGAAAAATATAATAAAAAATTAAATATATCTGAGAAAATTGAACCAATAGGCTTATACAATAATTATTATATTTACATGGAAAATAAAAAAAGCATGAATGATACCGGTGATTATGATTTTTGGAAATATAATGTTAAAACAGACAAAAAGGCTAAACTTGGATCTATTTTAAATGCTACTACCACTTCTGCAACATACGCATTTTTGAATAATAAAATTTATTTTTCTTATGGAAGTGTTGAGAATAATAAAGAAGTTAACAATCAATACGAGATAGATTTAGATAATAATACAATGAGAATTATTTCTAAAAATCAAATGTTTCCTCCTATGATTATGTATGCAAATATAAATGAGGAAAAATATCTTCAGCTTCAGCCTGAGTTTTATGGTACGGATGATTATATATATCATTTGAGAATAGGAGATTGTAAAGGAAATGTAGAAGAAGTTATTAAAGCAAAGACAAATCCTTTGCCTCAAAAAAGCAGAATGATTACAAGTATGTGCGCATGGGAAAATCTTATTTATACTGTTGAATACGAGGGTAAAAAAGACGATTATAAAAGATATATTTGCATATATGATGAAAATTTAAAATTAATTTCTAAAGAGAACATAAAAGAACTGGATGATTTCCTTTTACAGAAAAATAATGGCGGAATAGCAGAAACTCTTTGGGAGATAAAAGTATTTAAAAATTATTATTATTTCTCTACATTAAGTAATAGATCTCTTGTTCTTAAGAAGAACGGAAATTTTTATGAACGAGTTAACTATGAGGATACCGAAAGACTTCGTCTTATAACTTCATCAAAGGCTTTATTTCATCAAAATAACTTTTTGTTTTATGATATGAATGCAGAAAAGTATATTATTTTTGATAGTGACACGGGAAAGTACAGAGATTTTATTACTGATAATTGTAAGGGAATTACGGGAGTAACTGACGGTGAAAAAATGGTGTATATTAATGGCGAAAATGAAATATGGTGTAAAAGCTACAATTAATACAGTTGATTTTTTTAATAAAAGAGAACATTTAATAAAACTAAAATTTATCATACTATTATTAGTATTACCGCTTATTTTTTCAGGATGTTCAGAAAGAAGCTCTGCTCCGTATTATTTATCCATAACTGTCGATTCTTCAAATATTACAGGAGAGTCCGATAAATCGGTTTATTATTATGATTTTGATAAAAAGCCAAAAAAAATAAAAGATTTGAATGATTTAAAGGAGTCTTCCTTGGCATTATATGATAAAAACAGCGACAGTATTTATTATATTTCCGGAAATGATGAAAACAAAGAGCTTTATTCGTTTGATTTGAAAAATAAAAAAACAAGTCGAATTACTCAAAATTGTTATGTTAAAGATTATTTTACTTTATCCGAAGATAAAGTTTATTTTCTCGGACTTAATAATTCTCATTATAAACCTATGATATATAGTAAAGACACTTCTGAAATTGAAATTTTATCAGAAGACACGGATTTAACATTTGACTGTATAGCTTATGATGGTTCGGAAGAAAATCTATATGCAGCGGGAACTCTTTTGAAAGATTTTCAAGAGTCAGTAAATACATCAAATGAATACGAAATTGTTGAATATCCGCCTCACTATGTATATGAGTTTTACAGATATTTAAATAATTCAGAACAGTTATTCAGTACATATGATACAGCAATAAAGTCTCTTATATGTATACCGGGAGATCAAGACTTTTTTTATAAAGAAAATGATTATTATGGAGAGTTTCCATATAAAAGAATGAGTATGTCCAAAATAAACGGAGAGATGACTGGTCAACAAAGCAATGAATCTCC
>CAKTDK010000032.1 GCA_934541205.1 uncultured Eubacteriales bacterium | reverse complement strand
CATCACCGCTCTGGGCTACGACCCCGACGGAAGCGGCGAGAATTTCAAGAAATACTGGCCTGCCGACGTTCACGTCTTTGTCTTTTATATATTTCGGTTTCTGCCAATAAATTATTCAAATGAATGCTTTGCATTTGGGCATATTCAAGGTCTGAATGCGAATTGTTTTCTGACATCTCTTGCAAATCAGACATACCTTTGTGAAGCAATCTCCTAACAACAAAACAGTCACTAAGTGCCAATGTGAGGGCATAAACCATATCTTGCACATGGGTCATGCGAGGCAGGTGGCATGTCAAGTGCACATCTAATTTGTCTTCCTCGCTCAAATGGTAACTTGCATTTATTTGTATATTATCACCGTTTATAGAATTGCAAATGTACCGAATATTATTGAGTTCGTTGATAGGGTAGGAGGCAACACCAGGAAATGCCAATCGGAATGTGCTATGTCTGGTGTTGTATATGTCTATAAGGAAAAATGCCGTTTGAAATGTAAAAGTGTATGTGGTGGAGTCTTCTTCAATATGTTCTTGGGCTCTGATATTCAAATTTTTAAATGCTGCTTTTAGACAATCGTTTGCTGTGTCGAAGTCAACATAAGGATCGTTTTTTTCCTCTTGTTCCTCTTGTTCTGTTTCATCCGATACCAAACTTTTTATGTATTTTGCTATAGATTTAATATTATTTTTGATGTATAATTATCTTATTATATTTTTTAGATTATAGAAGGAGAGGTTTGTTTTGCAGATTTTTTTATTTATACTTCTTTGGAGCTGTTTTGTTATATTTACTTCTTTTAGAATTTATCATTTGATTTTTGCGGTTGACCCTGAAACAGGATTTTTTCTTGATAATCATATAAGTATTTATATTTTAGGAGCTTTAATAGTACTTCTTCTTTGTTTTTATGCGGTTTTGTATTATAAGAATAAAAAAATAAAAGTTACTTCTTATACTGTACTGGATAAGAATTTCCCTTTAATGATAATTTCGGGAATTTTAGCGATAATGTTTCTTACAAGCGGTATAACGGAAATTTTGAAGACGGTTATTTTTAAAAACATTAATTTTGCTGTTGTAATAAACGTAATTTCAAGTCTTTTAACATCTGTATTTTTTATTCAGCTTTTATTCAGAATATATGATAAAAAGCCGGCAAATAACATCTTTTCGTTTTTGTCTCTTGCTTTTGTTCTTTGGTCTATAAGTAAAATTCTTACTCCTTTTATTATAGATACCTCTGTTAATACTATTTCCGAGTATACTTTTACTATTTTATATTATTGTGCCCTTTGCGCTTTTTCAATGGCTTTTGCAAAATTTGTTGCCGGAAGAAAAAATATATACGAAGTTTTAATTACTTCTTCAATTGCTGTAATATTTTCGGGAATTTTAAATGTAGCTCCTGTTTTTGCCGTTCTTTTCGGAAGCTTGCATATTAATGTAAGTATAGAAATCGATACTTTTATTTCTTTTGGAATTTTGATTTTCCTAGCGATTGTAAACGGTTATTGTGTAAAGCATATTAAAGATAAATTTGTTCCGAGACGTATTGAAGCAGAAGAAAATGAGAATTAAATATTTTATGTAAAATTCCTGATTTTTAAAATCAGGAATTTTTTTTTGAAACAGTGTTGACATTTTGAAAAAAATGCATATAATAATATATGAACATACATTCATATATTCATGGGATTATTTTTATTAATGAAAAATTGTCTTATGACAGGATAAAAATTGAGGTACAATATGGAAAAATTTAATGAGCATAATTGTTGTGATTATACAGATATTAAAAATGTCGAAAAGATGAAAAAAATGCTTCCAAGCGATGATGAGGCGCTTGATATATCAGAATTTTTAAGAGTTTTTTCTGATTATAGCAGGGTAAAGATATTGTTTTTATTAATGCAGGGTGAAATGAAGGTTTGTGATATAGCGACAGGCTGCGGACTTTCTCATTCGGCTACTTCTCATCAATTAAGAGTATTAAAGTCAAACAGGCTTGTTTCTTACCGTAAAGAGGGAAAAAATGTTGTATATGCCCTTCAAGACGAACATATAAGCCAGATTATAAACTGCGCTTATGCGCATATATCCGAAAAGTAAAAAGGAGGATTTTTATGGTTAAGGTCAGAATAGCTAATCTTACTTGTCCTAATTGTACAAACAAAATAGAAAATTATCTTCAAAGCAGTGATAAAATAAGCTATTGTAATTTTGATGCTGGGGATAAAGTGATGATGATAAAGGGAGATATAAGTGAAAAAGATGCAGTTTCTCTTTGTCAAACAGCTATTGATAAGTTTGAACCGGGTCTTATAGCAGAAAGTTATTCGAAAGAGATAAAAAATGAGAGTAGTTCAAATTTTAAGCTTATAAAAATAATTGTTTCTGTCGCTTTTTTTGCGGTTGGATTTGCGCTAAGTCATATTTTTAGCGGACCTTTAAAGACTATTGGCAGCATATTTTGTATAGGAGTATATATTATCGCGGGATTGGAGCCTTTTAAAAAGACTTTTAGAAATTTATTGTCCGGAAATATATTTGATGAAAACTTTTTAATGACAGTAGCTTCATTTGGCGCTGTTTGTTTGGGAGAATTCTCGGAAGCTGCTGCCGTTATGCTTTTATTTATGATAGGCGAGTTTTTGGAAGACAAGGCAGTAAGCACTTCTCAAAAATCTGTTAAAGAAGCTCTTGATATGAGAGTAAGTGATGTTGAACTTATAAAAGACGGAAAAATTATAAAGTCAAAAACGGAAGATATAAAACCAGGCGATTTGATAAATCTGAAACCGGGCGAAAGAATACCTCTTGACTGTGTTTTGGAAAACAGCGAGGGGTTTGTAAACACTTTTGCAATAACAGGTGAAAGTGTTCCCCGAAAAATAAAAAAGGGCGATGCCGTATTATCAGGATATATTAACGGAGACAGCGTTTTGAAGGCAAAAGTTACTGCAGATTATAAAAACAGTACCGCAAGCAAGATTATTGAGCTTGTTAATTCACTTGAAAAGAAAAAAAGCAAAAGTGAAAAGTTTATAACAAAATTTGCGAAATATTATACTCCCATAGTTTGCGCTTTTGCTTTGCTTGTAGCTGTAATTCCTCCTCTTTTGGGATGGGGAACGTTCGGAACTTATATATCTGCCGCTTTAACGTTTCTTGTAATTTCTTGTCCCTGCGCTCTTGTAATTTCTGTGCCTCTTGCATATTTTTCTGCTATAGGAAAAGGTGCAAAAATGAATATGCTTATTAAAAGCGGCGAGGCTCTTGAGAAAGCAAGAAAAATTACTGCTGTTGCATTCGATAAAACAGGAACATTGACAGAAGGAATTTTTGAGGTTTCTTTTGATAATATAGATAAAGATATTTATCCTTATTTATCCGAAGTTGAAGGATATTCCACTCATCCTATTGCAAAAGCTATATCGGCTTATTATTTTAAGTACAGCAATAATTTAAAACAAAGCCGGCTTAATGAATTATCGGGATATGGAATAGAAGCCATTATAGACGGAAAAGAAATTCTTATCGGAAACGATAAACTTATGAAAAAATATAATATAGCTTTTGAAGAATGCAATGAAGTGGGTACTGTATGCTATGTTGCTTTTGAAGGAAGATATAAAGGATATATTTTAATAAGTGATAAAATAAAGGATAATGCCAAAGCATCTCTTTCAGCTATTAAAAAGAAAAAAATAGTATTATCAGGAGATAATGACGAAGTTGTAAATGATGTAAAAAATAAATTGGATTTTGATATTGCTTTTGGCAGGCTTCTTCCTGAAGATAAGGTAAACAAAATAAAGGAATTAAAGACATCAGGGGAAAATGTTGCTTTTGTCGGTGACGGAATTAATGACGCACCGGTTCTTATGGCAAGTGATTTGGGAATTTCAATGGGAAATGCCGGAAGCGACGCTGCTATAAATGCGTCAGATGTTGTTTTGATGGACGATGATTTGAAAGGTGTTTCAAAACTTTTTACTTTGGCAAAAGTCGCATCAAATACTGTTAAGATAAATATTGCTTTTGCACTTTCGGTAAAAGCTGTTATTATGGCTTTGGGACTTTTCGGCATAAGCAGTATGTGGCTTGCAGTTATTGCTGATGTTGGGGTGTCTTTAATAGCGGTTGCAAATTCTGTGAGAATACTCAGAAAAAAGATATAATTTGATAATATAGTTGATTTTATTTATATAATATGGTATTGTATAAATATTATAATTTATATTTATGAGAGTGGAGTATGAAAAAGCATATTATTATTTTAAGTGCAATATTTGTATTGGAGATTGTTACTGGATTATTGATATATTGTAAAAAATCTACATTGGTTTTTGAAAACGATCGTTATATTTTTATGTCATCTAATTTTGCCGGTGTGGTTTTGAAGTCTAAAGACAAAACTATCAGTGCAGAATATGAAGAAAAGGCTCGTCCTAATAATTTCTATCCGTTTTTTTGCGGTAATTTTTATGTACTGCTTCCAAACGGCAAAAAAGTATCCTTTCGAAGAGATTACGATGTTTATGATCCCGATAACGAAATAACAATCGGCGGAAAGTATGTTAATATTACTCACAGCGACGGAAAAGTTATAGCATATCATACTGAATACCTTCATTCAAAAGCTTATATGATGACAACACAGGAGCGTGAAGAATTTTTTTTACAAATGCCGGAGGCAACATTTGAAAACGGTAAGATCGGTGAAAAAGAAAAAGAAGAGCTTTTGCTTTTGGATACCATAACAGAAAAAAAGAATTCTATTATAGAATTCAAAGATTTTATTAAGTATATTGTTATCACAACGATTTGTTTTGGCATTGACAAGTATAATATTTTCAAAGATTTTAAATTCACGGGACAAATCAGGCGGATGGCTGATTAAATGTGGATATGTTTTTTCTATAGCTCCTATTATACTTTTGATAATTATTATTGTATAAATTTAAATTGTTAAAAATAAATTACAGGGATTTTTCTCTGTAATTTATTTTTTTAGATAACCTTGATTATTTTTTGGTAATAATATATAATAAATATTACAGGATTTTTAAGGGGAGACATTAAATTATGAAGAAAGTTACAGTTGTATTAATGTGTTTTATCATTATCTTTAGCTTTTCCGGGTGTTCTTCAAAAGCAAATTTTGAAAAAATTGAAAAAGGCTGCGAAATATCCGGAAATGTATTTGAAAATAAAGACATGGGGATTCGCATAACAGTTCCCAGCGGAGAGGTTTTTTACACTACTTCTGAAATAGAAAATGAAGTATATAATTCTTCAAATGTTGAAGACGATATTTATAAAAAAGCTAAAGACGGTTCATTTATATTTGCATATTCTTCGGGTATGGCAAACAGCAGCGATCATTATTTATGCGCTATGGCTTTAAAAGATAAAAAATCGGCAGAGGATTTTTTTAAAGGCTATGATGAGACATATTCAACTGTAAAAGACGTTACTGTAGAATCGGATTCTTCAAAAGAAAAAATAGGAAATATTGACTTTGAAAAAAGAGTTTATTCTATGAAAACAGGAAATTTAGATATAACTACTACCATATATTACGGATTTTATGACGGAATGGCTATTAATATATCTTATTTAGGAGACGGAGTAGTTCTTGAAAGCATAAAATAAAATCAGGGTTTACAAATAATTGTAAATATGATATAATCTTTTTTGCGTATTACCTTACCTTAAAACTGTGGATTAAAGCCTTTTTATAGGGGTTCACCCGCCCTGTTTTCAGGTAACGGCGTATCAAATAATTACGGAGGTGAAATTTTTATGTTAAAAGAAAGAAAAACAGAGATTATTTTAGACAACGCGCGTCATGAAGGAGATACAGGTTCTCCCGAAGTACAAATCGCTATTCTTACAGAAAGAATTAACGAACTTACTGAACATCTTAAAGTTCATACTCATGACCATCATTCAAGAAGGGGACTTTTGCAGATGGTTGGTAAAAGAAGAAATCTTTTGAACTATCTTACTAAAGTTGATATTGAAAGATATCGTGCTATTATCAAAAAGCTTGGTATCAGAAAGTAATCTTAAAGTCAAAAGGGTGAAGGCATTTTTATAAAATGCTTTTACCCTTTTTGGTTTGTTTGTCAATAAGTGAGCAGTACAGCATATCTTTAGCAGTTTAAAGGCATTGATATGTTTAATGTTTTTAAAGTGCTAAAGCTCTTACTGCTCCTTAAATAATATTTTGGAGGAAATTTTTATGTCAGAATTTAAAGTTTATGAAACAACATTGGCAGGAAGAAAGCTTGTTATTGAAACAGGAAAATTTGCTGCTCTTGCTAACGGTTCTGTTACCGTAAGATACGGTGAAACTGTTGTAATGGCTAATGTAACAGCATCAAAACAGCCAAGGGAGGGAATTGATTTTTTCCCGCTGGCAGTTGATTTTGAAGAGAGAATGTATTCTGTTGGCAAAATACCGGGAGGTTATTTAAAAAGAGAGGGGAGACCTTCGGAAAAGGCTATTCTTGCTTCACGTTTAATAGACAGACCTATACGTCCTTTGTTTCCAAAGGATTTAAGAAATGACGTTGTTGTTGCCGTTACTGTTTTATCTGTTGATCCAGATAATTCTCCCGAAATTGCGGGAATGATTGCGGCTTCTGCAGCTTTGTCTATTTCGGATATTCCTTTTGACGGTCCTATCGGAGGGGTTAATGTTGGACTTGTTGAAAATGAAATAGTTATTAATCCCACATTGGAACAAAGGACAAAATCCGATCTTAATATGACTGTTGCCGCAACTTCCGAAAGAGTTTGTATGATTGAAGCGGGAGCAAATGAAGTTCCTGAGGATATTGTTATAAAAGGTATTTTTAAAGCTCATGAGGTAATAAAAGAGCTTGTTGCATTTATAAAAAACATTCAGTCTGAAATCGGGAAAGAAAAATTCTCTTACGAAAGCTTTGAAGTGGATCATGATATGTACGAAGATATAAAATCATACTGTATTGACGCTTTAAAAGATGCTTTGGATACTGTCGATAAACAGACAAGAGATGATAAAGTAGCGGCTGTTCTTGAAGATGTTAATAATCATTTTGAAGAAAAATATCCTGAAATGTCTGCCGCAATAGGAGAATGTTTATATAAGTTACAAAAAGAAACCGTAAGAGGTTGGATCTTTGATGAAGGAAAACGTGTTGACGGAAGAACTCTTGATCAGATACGTCCTTTGTCAGGCGAAGTTGGATTATTGCCGAGAGCACATGGTACGGGACTTTTCCAAAGAGGTCTTACACAGGTTCTTACTGTCGCTACATTAGGACCTATAAGCGATGTTCAGAGACTTGACGGTATTGATGAAGAAGAATCAAAAAGATATATGCATCATTATAATTTTCCGCCGTATTCCGTGGGTGAAGCAAGAAGTGCAAGAAGTCCCGGCAGACGTGAAATAGGTCATGGCGCGCTTGCAGAAAGAGCGTTGGAGCCGGTTATTCCGTCTGAAGAAGAATTTCCTTATGCAATTAGACTTGTTTCGGAAGTATTGTCTTCCAACGGTTCTACTTCTCAAGGTTCAATCTGCGGTTCAACGCTTGCGCTTATGGATGCCGGAGTTCCTATAAAAGCTCCTGTTGCGGGTATTTCCTGCGGACTTGTAACCAAAGGTGAAGACTGGGTTACTATGATAGATATTCAGGGAATTGAAGATTTCTTCGGAGATATGGACTTTAAAGTAGGCGGTACAAAAAAAGGTATTACTGCTATTCAAATGGATATTAAGATAAAAGGGTTGCCTAATGAGGTTATTGAGGAAGCTATTTATAAAACAAGAGACGCAAGATATTATATTCTTGATGATGTTATGGCTAAAATTATTGATAAGCCTCGTGATGAAGTTTCAAAATATGCACCTAAAATGCTTAATATGACTATTGATGTTGATAAAATTCGTGAAGTTATAGGCCAGGGCGGAAAAGTTATACAGAGAATAGTTGCTGAAACCGGCGTAAAAATAGATATTAATGATGATGGAAATATTTATATCGCTTGTATTGATAAAGAGGCCGGCGAAAAGGCTGTTGAAATAATTAATGCTATAGTTAATGATCCGGAACCGGGACAGATTTTTAAAGGCAAGGTTACCAAAATTATGAATTTCGGCGCTTTTGTTGAATATGCTCCGGGAAAAGAAGGTCTTGTCCATATTTCAAAACTTGACAACAAACGTGTTGAAAAGGTTGAAGATATTGTATCCGAAGGAGATGAAATACTTGTAAAAGTTTTGGAAAAAGACAGACAAGGAAGAATAAATCTTTCAAGAAAAGATGCGCTTCCAAAAGAAGAAAATAATAAGACGGAAGAATAATTCGGAGGGGTTATTGTGTCAGGACATTCAAAGTGGAAAAATATAATGCACAAGAAGGGTAAAACAGATGCCCAGAGAGCAAAAATTTTTACTAAGGTTTCAAAAGAAATTATTATGGCCGTAAAAGAAGGAGGAGCTGATCCTTCGGCTAATTCAAAGCTTAGAGATTGTATCGCTAAAGCAAAGGCCAATAATGTTCCTAATGATAATATAGACAGAGTTATAAAAAAAGCGTCAGGCGCTGATAATACTGCAAATTATGAAGAAAACGTTTATGAAGGTTATGGACCTGGCGGAGTAGCAGTTCTTGTTGAAACTCTTACTGATAATAAAAACCGAACAGCATCTTCTATACGCCATTATTTTGACAAATTTGGCGGAAATATGGGAACAAGCGGTTCAGTGTCCTGGATGTTTGAAGAAAAAGGCGTTATTATTATAAATAAAGAAGATGAAAACGGAAATGAAATTGATGCTGATTCTTTGATGATGAGCGCTCTTGACATCGGGGCAGAGGATTTTAGTGAGGAAGATGAAGATACTTTTGAAATAATTACTTCGCCTGAAAATTTTACAGCTGTATGTGACAGCCTTGAAAGAGAAGGATACAAATTTGCTTCTGCTCAAAAGGAAAAAGTTCCGTCAAATTATGTTTCTTTAAATGATGAAAATCAGGTAAAATTTATGGATTTGCTTTTAGAACATCTTGAAGATGACGACGATGTTCAGGACGTATGGACTAATTTAGAATAAAAGTTGTAATAAAGTCATTTCAATTAATAAAATTCATAAAAGATTCTTCTCCTAATGATTCAGAATGACAGGGTTTTCTACTGTTTTATCATTCTGAGGGGTTTTTGCTCCGAAGAATCTTTTTTGTTATATTACATTGTATCGCATAAAAACCCCGGTATATAAAATATACCGGGGTTTTTATGCGATAGTTTTTTACTGTATGAATTCTATATAATTTTTATATAAGAAATTAAAAATATATTTCTTTTAAAAACTTATAATTATTATAAGTTTCTATAAAATCTGAAAAGTTATAAGCTAATTTTTGTTCTTCTTTTGTAAAGTTATAAAACTGATAATTTTTTTGAGAGAGAAATCTTTGATAAGCGTTTTGGGATACTGCAAGAGAAACATCACATAGTTTTTGAATTTCTTTGGGAGATTTTATATTGCATAACTTTAAAATTACTGTAGGACAAAGCAATTTTACAGTCTGATAGTCCACATATTTGTCCAATTTCGGATCAAGGTTTATAAAGTTTTCTTCTAGATGACCGCTGTAAATATGAATTAATTCATGGGCCAAAGTCCAGCGTATTCGTCTTTTGTTTTTAATTTCATCGTTATAAAAAATGATATATTTACCGTCTTTTTTTATTGAAAATCCGTCATAGCTTAAATAAAACAAAATTTTTTGTTTAATATTTTTATTAGAATAAAAGTTAGAATATGGAATTAAAGAAATATTGTTTTCCGAAATTATTTTTAAAAGGTCAACGGGAAGTTTTTTACATCCGAATTTTAAAAGAAAGTTTATACCGTTCATTTTTCATCACGTTCATCTATAATTTTTTTAATAGCAATAAGTACGTCTTCCGGAAGTTCTTCTTGAGAGAGCTGACCTTTGCCTCTTGCAGCAATAGATAGATTACCGGAATTCTTTCGATAACCGTCGGTATTTGTTAAGTATGATGAACAGCGTTTATACTCTGTTTCAAGTAAATTTAATACAGCTTCTTTTCCGTAACTGTCAAGGAAACTGAATTTTCTGATAAGTTCTTTGCCGGAAGGATTAATCACATTGGAATCACTGAAAAAATAATTTATATCTACATTGAGTTCAGCAGCAATTTTATCAAGCAAAGTCATATCTATTTTTGAAGAATTTCTTTTTATAAGGCTATATAAAGTTTGAGGACTTACTCCAATTTTTTTTGCTACTTCATTTACGGTCGTGTAATTTTCTTTAAAAAGAAGCTTTAATTTATCTCCCAAAGAAAAGCTTTGTTGTTGGTTTATCATGCAAATCACCTCTTAAAATATGATAACATAAAAAAACAAATATGTAAAGAATTATTCAAAATCATAAATAATATTGACAAATATTATTCAAATATATATAATATAAACACTAAAGATATTCATTTGAATAAAAAGGAGTGAGAAAAATGTGTGTTATTTGCGGTTATGATCCATGTGATTTTAGATGCCCAGAAAAGAAATACAAAATATCAGGTATTTGCAGTTTTTGCTATGATGAAATATATGATAATGAATTGCTTAATTTTGAAGATATGCAAATACATAGAAGATGTATGCATCATTATATTAAACAAGTAAAAAAAGATGAATATTTTGAAAACTATATAAATAAAAATCAATTTGATTTTTATTACAGTTTTTGGTTTGATTTTTTAAATAAAAAAGAAAAGATAGAAATAATAAAAAATGCATTTTTATTGTTGAAAGAGGAGGAAAAGTCAAAGCTTATCTTAGATTTTTGTTTTCAGGATTTTAAAAATTTTAAAAAATTTATGTTTAAGGGGATTAAGGAAAACAATGAAAACTATTAAAGAGAAACAGGAATATTTAAAGGATTATTACAGGATAAAATTATCAATAAAATGTATTGAAGATGATCTTAAGGAATTATATGAAATTTCAAACAGTATAAAAAATATGGAATATGACAAGGTAAAAAATATTGTCACTCAAATTATTGATTTAGAGAATAAAAAAATTCTGGAAACAGATAAATTATTAAAAAAGAGAAAAGAAATAGAAGAAAAAATAAAATCCGTTCAGGATGAAAATTGCAGATTGCTTTTGAAATACAGATACATAATGAATTTGACTTGGGAGGAAGTTGCGGAAAAAATGTATTTTTGTTATCAATATGTTTTTATATTACATAAAAAAGCTTTGGGGATGATTAGTATAGATGAATAATATTTTAAATATTGATTCTCCCAATAAAAAACAGGAAGAATTTTTTAATGCTGATACAAGATTTGTAGCGTATGGGGGAGCAAGAGGAGGAGGCAAAAGCTGGGCTGCCAGAATAAAAATAATACTGCTGTCTCTTAATTATCCGGGTATACAGATTCTTCTTTTAAGACGTACATATCCTCAATTAAAAGAAAATCATATAATTCCGCTTATGAAACTTTTAAAAGATACGGCGGTATATAAAGATACTGATAAAGCCTTTTTATTTTATAATGGAAGCAGAATAAAGCTGGGATACTGTGATAATGAAAGAGATGTTCTACAATATCAGGGTCAGAGTTATGATGTAATATTTATGGAGGAAGCTACACAATTTACTGAGTTTCAATTTCAATGTCTTACCGAATGCAACAGAAGTTCGGGATTTTTAAAAAAGAAGTTTAAGCCGAGATTTTATTTAACATGCAATCCGGGAGGTGTGGGACATGGATGGGTAAAAAGGCTTTTTATAGATAGACTGTATAAAAACAGTGAAAAAAAAGAGGATTATACGTTTATAAAATCTTTGGTATATGATAATGATTTTATAATGAAAAATTCTCCCGATTATATTTCTGCTTTGGAAAATCTTCCGAAAGAGAGAAAAAAAGCTATGCTTTACGGGGATTGGGGAGTATATGAAGGACAATATTTTTCCGAATTTGATGAAAATATTCATGTAACAGAGTCTTTTGAAATTCCGGAAAATTACAGAATTTATTTTACTATGGACTACGGACTTGATATGCTTGCCGGATATTTTATAGCAGTTTCACCAGATAATACAGCTTATATTTATAAAGAAATATATGAAAAAAATTTAATAATTTCAGATGCCTGCAAAAAAATTTTAGAGTGTAAGGAGAATGATAATGTTGAATATTTTATCGCACCTAAAGATTTGTGGAACAGAAGGCAGGAAACCGGAAAAAGTGTAGCCGAAATATTTCAGAAAGAAGGGCTAAGACTCACAAAAAACGGTACAGGAAGAATAGCAGGATGGCTTGAGATGAAAGAATGGCTTAAACCTTATAAAGACCAATTTGGCAATATGACAGCTAAACTTTTAATATTTCCACAGTGCAAAAATCTTATAAGGACTTTGCCGCAGCTGAGATATGATGATAAGAAAATCGGAGATATTGCACAAAACCCTCATGAGTTAACACATGGACCGGATGCTATAAGAGGTTTTGTTACATTTAATCCACGTGGAAAAACAGAGAAAAAAGAAAAACCGGATAATTTATGGATGTTTAAATACAATGAAAATAAAAAAGGAGATGAAAATTTATTATGGTAGAAATATTAAGTTTTTTATCGGGAGGAATAATAGGAATTTTTGGACTGTATCTTGGGATAAAGGTAAAGATTCAGTGCAAAAAAGGTTATATGCCTAAATTAAAAAACAATAAACCCGAAACACAGGAAAGCATTAAATTAATAAATGAATGGTTAAACGGAGGAAATAATAATGGAACAGATAACAAGTAAAAAAATATGGGATATTTATGAAAAAGGATTAAATTATCAAAGAGAAATGGGTTTTACTCATGACTGGCCTATGTATGAAGATTTTAAAATGGGTAAACAATGGCCTGCGGCAACAGAAAAAACAGCTCATATGCCAAGACCGGTTATGAATATGATAAGCTATATAATAAATCAGAGAAAATCAAATGTATTAAATTCAAAATTAAAAATGGTATATACGCCGTTTCAGCTTCCAAACGATAAAAATGTAGAAAAGAAAGCTATTGAAGGAGCAGAAAACTTTACTAATCTTGCTGCTGCTTTATGGGAAAGTGTAGACCAGGATGATTTAAATGATAAGGTTGTAGAAGACGCGGCTACAAACGGGACAGGTATTCTTCATTATTTCTGGGATGCCGACAAAAATATTCAGGGAAAAGGAATAGGAGATGTTTCAGGAGAAGTTATAGATCCGATAAATATATTTTTTTCAAATCCTCAGACAGAAGATATAGAAAAACAGGAATTTATAATTATTTCAAACAGACTGCCTGTAGAAAAAGTAAAAGATATAGCAAAAGAAAACGGAATTTCAAAGATATTTATTGATGAGATAAAAAGCGATTCTCCCGAAAATACTTATGATGCGGAAAAAACGGGTGAAAACGGACAGGAAAAAGTAACAGTTTTGACAGCTTATTATAAAAAAGATGTTGAAAAGATATATGAAGAAAACGGAAAGAGATATACAAGAAAAGAGAAAAAAGTATTTTTTGTAAAAAGCGTGGAAAATACATTGATAACTTCCGAAATAGAAATGCCTTTAACAATTTATCCGATTGCAAAATTTTGCTGGAAGCGTAGAAAAAAATCTGTTTTTGGTGCGGGAGAAGTAGAAGGTATAATTCCAAATCAAAAAGCAATTAATTTTAATATTGCAATGCAGTTATTAGCGGTACAGGATTTAGCTTGGCCTAAAATGCTTATAAAAGACGGAAGTATAAATCAAAAAATAACAAATGAACCCGGTGAAATGATAATTGATTATTCACAAACCGGCGACGGCATAAAATATATGCAAACTCCCAATTTTTCATCTATGCCGCTTCTTCTGACAGACAAGCTTACGGAGTATACGAGAATGATGACGGGAGTCAGTGAAGTTGCAACGGGAGATGCTTTTACATCTACCATGTCTGCTGCGGCGATTATTGCTCTTCAAAATCAGGCTAAAATGCCTATACAGATGATAACAAGCAATTTTTACAGAACTATTGAAAAGGTTGGAAGGATATGGCAGCAATTTTTTAAATATTATTATATTGCTAAAAGAATTATTGTTATTGATAGAAAAGTCTTTGAAATTGATGAAAGCAAATAAAAGGATTTTGATTTTAAGCTTAAAATAGATGTTGGTTCAAGTTCTTAATACAGTGAAAG